>CANIMM010000163.1 GCA_947468255.1 Chitinophagaceae bacterium
AATTCACCCAATGCCGCATCCGCATATTTACTAAGATCGGCTACCAGCAAGGTTTTTGTCCGCTGCCGTTCAGCTTGTATTGCTCCCTGTTTATCATCCATCTTCCAAATACGACCATAATCATGGGTACCCCATCCATCAATCCAATCCCCCATATACAATGCACCATCTGGTCCAAAATCAAGACCTGTTGCCAAAATACCACCCACCAGCTTTTTATTGTCACCCAATTTAAAGCCCGCGCCACTAGGATTTAACTTAAATCCATAAACGCCAGATTTAGCAGGATTTCCGACAAATTCAACTACAAAAAAAGTATTTTTATAGGCCGGACTTAATGCAGTTCCAGGATTATATACCATGCCCGTTGGGCCATTCACATAATTGCTAATACAGGGTATAATATGAGCCGGTTGTCCCTTAAACCCGGGCATCCACATTTTTTCTTCCATCCATACTTTATATCCATTGTTGTCTGGATCATTGTATTTGCCATATTGCCAATTACTCCTCCATCCTGCATCAGAACCATTTACTACATATACCAATCTTTCCCTTTCACTGGCGTGGTCGCCATCATTGTCTTCGCTGATCAGATTGGCATACTCATCAAATACAAATTCATGGGTATTGCGTAACCCTGCAGCAAAAATTTCAAAATCGCTGCCATCCGGATTTGACCGAGCGATAACACCACTATTGGGATGCTCCCATTTTTTTCCGGTCTGGTCTATTCCATTAAAGCCAATATCACCAATCTGCCAATAAATACGACCGTCTGGCCCCATTTCTACGCCCGACATACCATGCCCACTAAATCCTACATGCACCCCATATCCATGAGAAATGGATGTTTTTTCATCGGCAATCCCATCTCCATTCTTATCTTTCATCCTCCATAAATCGGGGCCCACTGCTACAAAGAGATCCTTATCATTTACCAATACTCCACCAGCTACATCCGTTACCTCATCATGAAAGTCGTCTACCACCAGCTGCGATTGATCTGCAACCCCATCTCCATTTTTATCTTCAAGCCTATACACATTTTCCTTTTCCAATGTCATATCCCTCCAGTCGTGAGAGCCATCTCCATTTACATCCTTCAGCCAGCCGTTTTTACTGCTATTTTCAGGTGACAATTCTTTATGAAGAAAAGCTCTCTTTTCTTCTACCGTTTGAAGTTGTATCGACGCTATCTCCCAATCCTTGTGCGCACGGATATCAAATTCTGAATTTTTTTGGCGATTGGTAGTAGTGTAATAGATTTTACCGCTATCATCAATATCAATAGCGATAGGGGAAATAACGAGTGAATCAACGCCCCATAAACTCAAGGAAAGACCATCTGCAAGTTCTGGCTTTACAAGCGACTCTATAGATTTGGCCATGCTAGCTGCTCCAGCAGGATCTATTTGCTTAATTCTTTTGTCCGCAACCTGTTGATTACATGCGGTAAAAACAGTTCCCACAAATATAAAAGCTACCAAAAAGAAAAGTTGCCGTTTGTTTCTTAATGCATCAATGAACTTTGTCATAGTAAAAGATTGAGTTGAATTTTTTAAAAAAATAGCTAGTTTATAGTAAAATAGATTACTGAAATGCCGGCTATGATAATAGGCTGCAGCAATAATAGCTTTGAAAAGGCAGAGCCAAATAAGAAGGAAATGCGAACATACAAGCTGTCTTTTTTCATGTTAGCATCTGCAATTTCGTTCGTTTTTATAACCAGCATCTACTTAAGAGGCGCTAATATAGGGTAGTTAAATGGTATTGCAAGATTATCGGTTTAATAATTGTTTAAATGGCACTTATTACATAAACATGCTAAGTCTTTTTATTAAAATTGAGACAATGAATGACCCTCTATCGGAATTGGAAAAAATATTCCCTTTATATACGGCCAGTAAGTTTAGAAACATGTCCCTAAAAAACGATATGCAAATATTTCCCCACATCATTCCACCCCAATCAAGCTATTCGTACCTTTGCACTATGCCAAATTATTTAGATGAACTGAACGAGCCGCAGCGCGAAGCGGTATTGCATAAGGATGGGCCAATCATGATTATTGCAGGGGCAGGTAGTGGCAAAACGAAGGTGCTAACCACCCGCATTGCACACCTAATGGGCTTTCACCAAGTAGATGCATTCCATATTCTAGCACTTACATTTACCAATAAGGCTGCCAAGGAAATGAAAGAACGGATTGAGCGTACCCTCGGCAACGCTGAAGCGCGCAATTTATATATCGGCACTTTTCATAGTGTATTTGCAAGGATTCTAAGGGGCGAGGCCAACAAAATAGGCTATCCCAACAACTTCACCATTTACGACACCGATGATGCCAAGAGCGTACTGAAAACCGTGATCAAGGAGATGGACTTGGATGACAAACATTATAAACCCAATACCGTCTACAATAGAATCTCATCCGCCAAAAACAGTTTGGTAGGACCGGCAGAATACCTCAATGATTGGGCCACTCAACAGGAAGATGCAAGATCCAACCGTCCGATGATTGGCAAAATATATGACGCCTACAACAAACGCTGCTTTAAAAACGGAGCCATGGATTTTGATGACCTACTTTTCAAAATGTATCTCTTGCTAAAGCACCACCCGGATGCACTGATTAAATACCAACGGAAGTTTAAGTACATTCTAATAGACGAGTACCAAGATACCAATACCTCCCAGTACGAGATCATTAAATTGCTAGGCGCTATGCACGAAAACATTTGTGTAGTTGGAGATGATGCGCAGAGTATTTATAGTTTCCGTGGAGCTACCATCGAAAATATTCTTCAATTTGAAAAAGATTATGATGATGTAAAAGTGGTAAAACTGGAGCAGAACTATCGTAGTACCAAAACCATATTAAATGTAGCCAATGAAATTATTGGTAACAACAAAAATCAATTACCCAAAAAACTTTGGACCGATAAGGGGGATGGTGATAAAATCAAATTGGTACGCACTGCAACTGATAATGAAGAAGGGAAATTTGTAGCCGACACCATTCAGGAAGAAAAATTGCGCAACCATTTTTTCAATCATGAGTTTGCCATTTTATATCGAACCAATGCCCAAAGCCGTAGCTATGAAGAAAGCTTACGCCGTATGAATATCGCTTACCGAATTTATGGTGGCCTCTCTTTCTACCAGCGCAAAGAAATAAAAGATTATGTGGCCTATTTGCGATTGGTGGTAAACCCCAATGATGAGGAGGCGCTAAAGCGTATCATTAATTACCCAACCCGTGGAATTGGTAAAACCAGTATGGATAGGGCGGTGCTTTCGGCCAATGAAAACAATATCACTTTATGGCAGGTGCTAGAAAATGCCCGTTTGTATGGATTTAAAGCCGGCACCCTGGAAGCTATCAGCGAATTTGTGCTGATGGTGAAAATGTTTCAAAGCGAATTGGAGAAAAAAAATGCATACGAGCTGGCAGTCATTGTTGGTAAAAGCACACAGATCGTTAAAGAGCTTTTCAATGATAAAACTACCGAAGGGCTTGCAAGATATGAGAATGTGCAGGAATTGCTGAACTCCATCAAAGAGTTTATAGAAACCCCGATGAATGAGGAAGATGGAGAAGTAGGCGACAAGAGTCTAGGAAGCTACTTGCAGCAGATCACTTTACTAACGGATACGGACAACGATAAAGAAGATGCAGACAGTGTTAAGTTGATGACCATACATGCTGCAAAGGGATTGGAATTCAGTTGTGTCTTTGTAGGTGGATTGGAAGAAACCCTCTTCCCCAGCGGGATGAGTATCAATACCCGCGAAGAGCTGGAAGAAGAAAGAAGGCTATTTTATGTAGCCATCACCAGAGCCAAGAAAAAACTATGGTTAACCTATGCCAATGCCCGTTACCGTTTTGGTCAGTTGCAGCAAAATGAACCCAGCCGTTTTATAGACGAAATGCCCGCCGACTTCATTGATAAAAGTTTTGCAGGTGGTGGCATTCGCAACCAAGGAGGACATAACAATAACTGGGGAGGCAGCTCATTCGACCGAAATGGGGCTGGTGGCAGCAGCTACAAATCCTCTCCACCTCCAGCTAAAAAAGAAGAAAAAACCAGACCTGCCTACTTGGTTCCTACAAGGCCCACCACCAAAGAGCATACGCCATCGGCCGACTTTGCCCCCAGTGATACCAGTAATTTGCAAGCAGGACAAAAAGTGGAACACCAAAAATTCGGTTTTGGCGAAGTGTTAAAAATGGAGGGTGCTGCACACAATCCAATTGCAACCGTTCTGTTTGAACTAAATGGAGAAAAAAAAATCATGCTGAATTACGCTAAACTGAGAATAATGGAATAACAAACGGCTGGTCCTACTATCGCCAAGAAGCCAATTGTTAAACCCCGATTTTCGAAATGGGAAATTATTGCCCAGTAATAGGGGTACAAAAACCACTGCTATTCCTTTGTTGTACCATTGTTGTTACCTTTGTGTCGAATTTTTTAAAAGTACTATTATGATAAAGACAGGCAATCCGGTGATAAGTATTTATACGGAGATGACCCCTAATCCGGAAACCATGAAATTTGTAGCCAACAAATTACTGTATCCCGGCAAAAGCATTGATTTTCAGGATGAAACCAGTGCAAGCCCTTCGCCATTGGCGCAGGAATTGTTTACTTTCCCTTTTATTAAATCCGTTTTTATAGCCAGTAATTTTATCACCCTCACCAAAACTACTGGTACAGATGATTGGCAGGATGTAATTCCCACCATCAAACTATTTTTGAAGGAGTACCTCGAAGAGGGAAAAACAGTGGTAAATGAAGAAGCGGTTGCCGCCATGAAACCAGAAAGTAGCAATGAGGTGAGTGCAGATGATGATGATGTGGTAAAACGTATCAAAGAACTATTAGAAAATTATGTAAAGCCTGCCGTTGAAATGGATGGTGGTGCCATACAATTTAAAAGCTACGAAGACGGTCGAGTCAATTTAATGTTACAAGGAAGTTGTAGCGGTTGTCCGTCTTCCATGATAACGCTAAAAGCCGGTATAGAAGGAATGATGAAAAGAATGATTCCTGAAGTGAAAGAAGTAGTAGCAGAAGCTGAATAAAATATTTACCAACAATAATACATTCAAAGCGTTCCTAGATCAGGAATGCTTTTTTTATGCTGCCCTGTAAGATTATTTTCTGTGCCACCAAGCCCATGCGATTAATAGAAATTGCAAGGGAAATAAGCGAATCCATGCCGCCCAATTGGGTATGCAAATTGCTTCACTCATACATCCTCCCTTTTGAATCATGTAAATATGGGCAGGGATAAAAAGTACCAACAATATCATTATGCCATAGGCCGCCAAAGCTCTTGTCTTGGAAAATACCAGCATTGCGCCTAATATAATTTCGAGTACGCCGCTTGCTATATTTATCACCACAGGAAATGGTAGATAATATGGTATGATAGGCAAATATGCCTCAGGATGAACAAAATGATTGATGCCTCCACTGATATACAAAATAATCAGTAACAAAAGGCTGGCTTTTTTTAACATCCTACATTTTTTTATTTTGACGAGTAAATGTTTATATAAATATACATTTCTATTTTGAAGCCCCTCAAAAAATTGTGACCAGCTGTATTTTCAATTATGGGTAACCCTTACAACAAACAGCAGAATGATTTAACTTCGACCAGCATTACCTAAATTTTAAATAGTAAATTTTGACCTTAGAGGAAATTATTCAGCAGTTTATTATCGGCATCCAAAACACCGGAGGGCTTGAGTATATTGCCGTATTTGCTGGCATTATTAGTGTATGGTTTTCAAGAAAAGAAAATATATGGGTTTACCCAACCGGATTAATCAACACCCTTTTTTATATTTACCTAAGTTTTAAAGGCGGCCTATTGGGTGAGGCAAGCGTTAATTTATATTATACGGTAATGAGTATATATGGTTGGATAGGGTGGTCAAAAAAAGATGATAATAAAAAGATCGTTTTACAAATAAGCTCCAGTAATAAAAAAGAATGGATGGCGCAAGTGGAATTTTTTATTGCATTTTACCTAGTGATCTATTGCGCATTGTCGTATTTGAAAACTAATTTTGCGCCTGAAGCTATTCCTTGGGCAGATGCCTTTGCAAGTGCTTCCGCTTTTACTGGTATGTGGCTGATGACAAAGAAAAAAATTGAAAGCTGGTATTGGTGGATCATTACCAACATTGTATCCATTCCGCTGTACTTTGTAAAACACTATGTTTTTACAAGTGTCTATTATTTCATATTGCTAATCATGGCAGTTTTTGGACTGATAGAATGGATAAGAAGAAGTCAAAGCCATGCCGCTACAACCACAATAAATAGACCATGAGTTACTGCGAAGCGATTCAACTGATGAAGCCGGATGTTCATATGGTAAATAAAATATACCATGATCAGCAATATGGATTTCCAATTCATGATGACAATGAATTGTTTTGCCGTTTAGTTTTGGAAATCAATCAGGCGGGACTTAGCTGGACTACCATCTTAAAAAAACAGGACAACTTCAGAAAGGCGTATGATCATTTTAATATCAAAAAGGTAGCAGGGTATAAAGATAAAGATGTGCAGCGCCTGTTAAATGATGCCGGCATTATTCGCAACAGATTAAAAGTGCATGCTGCAATTGAAAATGCAAAATCCATTATCGCCATTCAAAAAGAATTTGGCTCCTTTAAAAAATGGCTCGATCTGCATCATCCAAAAAACAGAGTCGACTGGACCAAGCTTTTTAAAAAAACCTTTCGCTTTACAGGTGGCGAAATAGTCAATGAATTTTTATTAAGTACGGGCTATTTGCCCGGTGCGCACCATGAAGCGTGCCCTATTTATAAAAAAATAATTAAAACTAACCCTTCCTGGAAAATGGATAAAAAATGATGATGATAAAAGTGGTAGTGCTAGGCCCAGAAAGCACTGGTAAAAGCAGTTTGTGCGCACAATTAGCCGATCACTATAAAACCGGATGGGTGAAAGAATATGCCCGTGAATATTTACTTACCAACGGCACCGAATACAACTATGAAAACTTATTAGAAATTGCCCAGGGTCAATTGGTGCTGGAACA
>CANIMM010000164.1 GCA_947468255.1 Chitinophagaceae bacterium
AGTTTTTAGTTAAAATAATCGACAAATGCTCTTCTTCCCCAATTGCAAGATTAATCTTGGATTAAAAATTACTGGTAAAAGAGCGGATGGCTATCACAATATTGAAACCGTTTTTTTTCCAGTTCCTTTGAGAGATGCCATTGAAATCATTGATAATAACGCGTCTTTAGAAACTGTTGAATTTACCCAATCAGGCATTGCTTTAGATGGCTTGCAAAATGACAATCTTTGTATAAAAGCCTGGCAGCTGTTGAAGAATGATTTCCCTACCCTACCTTCCATCAAATTACATTTGCACAAAGCTATCCCAACGGGGGCAGGTTTGGGGGGTGGTTCGGCTGATGGATCATTTACGCTAGTTTACCTCAATCAAAAATATTCCCTGAATCTTTCGGAAAATCAACTGCTAGCTTATGCTTTACAATTGGGTAGCGATTGCCCTTTTTTTATCATTAACATTCCTTGTCTGGCTACCGGTCGGGGTGAACAATTCCAGCCGATTCAGTTATCCTTGAGCGGTTACCGGCTAGTATTGGTTAATCCGGGGATTCATGTAAATACTCGTTGGGCATTTTCTCAGTTAACGCTAACTGAACCTGCGACAAACAATACAGTCAACTTTAAACAATCGCTGTCAAGCATAGTTTCTGGCTCCATCGATCAATGGAAAGATAATCTTACCAATGATTTTGAAATGCCGGTTTTTGAAAAATTCCCCATCATCCAATCTATTAAAGAAACGCTTTACGAAAAAGGGGCCCTTTATGCAAGTATGAGTGGCAGCGGAAGCAGTGTTTATGGAATTTTTAAAGACATTGATATACCGTCCCTTAATTTTCCAAACCACTTTTTGATTAACTATAGTGCGCTTTAATTTCCAAAATAAAAAACAAAAACCAAAACGACTATACAACAATAATTTTAGCATTTTTTTTAAGCCCTTTTCAATAAATTGCAATTCAAACTATAATCGATGAAGCATTCCATTTTATTAATAACACTCGTTGTCCTAATTGGTACTAACTCCTACTCGCAGAACTCAAAAAGCGAATATGCAAAAAACTGGCATATCCAAAATCAAGATAGTACAGGGGTATATGGAATTAGTCTAGATAAAGCGTATAGTTTCATCAATTCAAAAAAAATCAAAAGTAAGCAGGTATTGGTTGCGGTTATAGATAGTGGTATTGACACCCTTCACGAAGACCTACAGTCGATACTTTGGACCAATCCAAAAGAAATACCTAATAATGGTATTGATGATGATAAAAATGGGTTTATCGATGACATCCATGGCTGGAATTTCTTGGGAGGAAAGGATGGGAGAAATGTTAAAAAAGACAGTTATGAGGCGGCGCGTGTTTACAACAAGTTGAAATTTAAATATAACAATCTAACCGCTGATGAATCCTCATTGAATGAGACTGAAAAAACTGAGTTTTCACTATTTAAAAAAACACAAAAAAAATTGGTTGGGGATATCAATCCAGAGGAAATTGCATTTATAAAAAAATTGATGCCTGTTTTTTTAAAAGGCGACTCTGTGATTTCAAAAGACTTGGGTAAAAAAGAATACAACTGTTCTGACCTTGAAAAGTATACCACTACCAATGCGGATGCTAAAAAGACCAAGCTTTTTTTATTGCAACTCTGTAAGGGAAATGGAACTGATGATATTACCAATATCCAAATCACGGATGAATTTGATGGGCAGTTGAGAAAAGCTGAATCTGCCGATCATGCACCGGAAGAATACCGTAAACAGATTGTACAAGATGATGAATCTAATATCAACGATCGTAATTATGGTAACAACGACCTCATGGCGTCCAACCCTTTTCATGGTACCCATTGTGCTGGTATTATAGCCGCAATAAGGAACAATCAAATGGGTATGAATGGTATTGCAGACAATGTGCGCATTATGATGCTAAGGGCCGTTCCGGATGGAGATGAGCATGATAAGGATATAGCACTTGCTATTCGCTATGCAGTAGACAATGGTGCCCAGGTAATCAGTATGAGCTTTGGCAAGGAATTTTCTCCGGAAAAAGAATGGGTAGATGAAGCTGTACAATATGCAGAAAAAAAAGGAGTTTTATTGGTACACGCTGCAGGCAATGATGGTAAAAATATTGACTCTACTGACAATTTCCCCTCTCCAATTTATAAAAATTCAACAACCAAAGCAACCAATTGGATTACAGTCGGAGCAAGTGGAGATATTTCTAATGGTGGGATTGCGGCTAGCTTTAGCAATTATGGAAAAAAGGAAGTAGATATTTTTGCGCCAGGTGTTCAAATATATTCTACCCTGCCAGGTGGTAATAAATATGGTAATGCATCCGGTACAAGCATGGCCTGCCCCGTTGTAGCAGGAACAGCTGCACTGATTCTCAGTTATTATCCTAACCTTTCGGCCCAACAAATCAAATTTGCAATTGAAAATTCTGCTAAACAAATCACTCAAAATGTAACGCTCCCAGGAACAGACGAATTAATTCCATTCAACGAGTTATCTAAATCGGGTGGTTTACTGAATGCCTATTCCGCTATACAATTGGCTAGCACATTAAAAGGAGATAGAAATAGTAAAAAAGAAAATTTACCTAAACCAATTATCAAAAAATCAAAAAAACAATAAGTACTGAGTCAACATTTTTTATACAAATGATGGAAGGTTTTATAGTTTTTTAAATCAGTACCATGTCAAGCAGCATATCTCCTACCAACCAGCCGGGTTATTTTCAGCGGTATATAGACCTGGTAAAAGAAAAGCAACTTGAAGCGGCGTTTATCCAACAATCAAAGGAGATTAAGGTATTGCTACCCCGTATCTCCGAAGAAAAATCAATGTATTCCTACGCAACCGCTAAATGGACCTTAAGAGAAATATTGCAACACCTTATTGATTCGGAAAGAATTTTCTCCTATCGCGCTGTATGTTTTGCAAGAAAAGAAACAGCCATCCTTCCCGGATTTGATGAAAACGATTACGCTGCAGAATCCAATGCCAACAATAGAAGTTGGGAAAGTTTAACAGCTGAATTTGTAGCAGTAAGAAAATCTACGCTATTTCTATTCGACAGCTTTACTTCAGCAATGCTCGATACAAAAGGTAAAGCCGGTAACAATACACTTTCGGTAGAAGAATTGGGGTTTATTATTATTGGCCACTTTAGGCACCACCAAAGTATTATGGAAGAACTTTATTTGTAAGCTAGGTTAATGTGGCCGCCTTAATGGCTAACAAAAAAAAATCTCGGCTACCATAGGCAACAGAGATTTTTTTCGTTCCAAATTAAAAATTAGTATTTAATTTTCAACCAATCGGCTTAATTCTTTACACTAGAAGCAGGTTTACCTTGATGGGCAATATTACTTTGAGCAATCATTTTATTTGTAACCTTTACCGCTTCGTCAATGTAGATATCACCTTTTAAAGTGTTCAAAAACCGATTGTTTTTTTCGGTTTTATTTTTATCAGCAGTCAACTTATCCAAATCCTGCTCAACATTTTTAATATTTAGCTGTACAGGAAGTTTCAATAGATCTTCGAGTTGTTTGTACCTAGCTTTCAACAGCTTTTGTGCAGATTGGTATTTAATAATGTTTAAAGAATAGGCCCGCTCACTTTCCTTATCAATAGAATCAATCTTGTCCCTCATTTTTTTGAAAGCCATATTATTCTTCACCTGTTCGTTGGAACTTGCTGCTACTAAATCAGTGTTGTAGTTGCTCGTCCAGATTTTGTAATCAGACTTTGATATTTCATCCCATGCTAATGCGGACACATTATCTTTCTCACGAGCTTTAGCCAGTTCCATTCTATCAGGGATTATTACATCTGGTACAACCCCTCTTAATTGGGTGGCGCCACCATTGATACGGTAAAATTTTTGCAATGTTAATTTAACAGTGCCGAGATCTTCTGTCTTTTTATTAAATACCGCATTTTCACTTTCTGGATTTAATGGAATGGTTCTTTGAACAGTACCTTTGCCGTAAGTAGATGTGCTACCCACAATAATACCCCTTTTATAGTCTTGTATGGCTGCTGCAAAAATTTCAGAAGCAGAAGCACTAAACTCATCAACCATCACTGTTAATGGCCCATCATATAAAATAGTTTTATCCCTATCTTTCCATTGAAAGGGTTGCTTTTCATCCCTTCCCTTTACTTGACAAATCGGTCCGTCTTCAATGAAAAGGCCAGCCATTTTTACAACTTCAGGAAGCGAACCTCCCCCATTGCCACGTAAGTCAAGCACAATTCCTTCAACATTTTCAGCCTTTAACTTGGTTACTTCTTTAGCAACATCATCCGAACATCTTGCACCCTTTGGATCTTCGAAATCCATATAAAACTCGGGTAAATAGATATAGCCAATTTTATGTTCTCCCTTTATAATCGCACTTTTAGCAAATGTGTCATCTAATTTAATTTCATCCCTATTCAACGATACAATTTTACTGCTTCCATCCGGCTTGCGAATCGTTAACCTAACCTCAGTTCCCTTTTCAGCACCCCTGATTAACTTTACCGCATCAGTAACTCCGAAACCAGTAACATCTACCGCTTCGGCAGAACCTTGCCCTATTTTTAAAATTTCATCATCCACACCTAATTCTCCACTTTTCCATGCTGGACCACCTGTAATTAAACTTGCAATTTTTATCTTGCTCTGGTCTTCTCTCAACTGCGCACCAATACCATAAAACTTTCCACTCATCATCTCATTAAATCCACGGCTATCGATAGGAGCAAAATAATTGCTGTGCGGATCCATAGAACCGGTAATGGCATTAATGAATGAACTAAATAATTCATCCGCAGTATTGTGATTTTTTAAAGTGGTAAAATATCGCTCTATCTGCCTGCGAACCTGCCCTCTTGATTCCCGCTCAAGGGTGCTATCAGCCTTATAAACAAATTTCTCTTTCGGAGTACCGTTTTTATTAGACGCAGTATCTGGGGTAAGTGATTTGAGTTTATTTTTTTCCCTGTCCTCAATTAAATCAGCATATCTGGAAAGAACCAGGTATTTTAATCGCTTTCTCCAAACTTCTACTTTATCTGCTTCAGAGGTAGGGAAATTTACTTTATCTCCATCTAAAACAATATTTTCATCTTTAGTAAAATCAAAAGGCTTTGATAAAATAATTTTAAAATACTCCGAAGCTTGTAACAACCTACGGGTATAAGATTGGCTGATCAAATAAAAAGATTCCAGCTTTTCGCCATGGATCTCATTATCAATATTTGATTCAAAACGTTTGAAACTATCCAAGTCTATTTTAAGAAAAATGGTTTTATCATCATCCAAATCTGCAATAAATCGCTTCATTACTAATTTGGAAAAATCATCATCGATTTTTTTCGGACTTAAATGCCCCTCTTCTAATAGCATACCCACATTCTGCAGAATCTTCTCATTCTTGGATTTAGGGTTGTCATCTGATTTCCCCTGCGTTTGAAAAGCTAAAAAAAGAATGGTTCCTGTAAGTACAAGGAATATTGGAAAAAACTTTTTACTCATAATGATTTGCTGGATTTTTAGCATCTGGTAAAATTAACGCAAAAATTATATTAATTATTGGATTCACCTTTCAATTTTAGGCCAATTTTATCACAAAATGAAAAGTAATCAGTGTATTTAAAAGGTAGACTTTATGAAATTGAGCAAATCTTTGCAATCAAATGGCTATTTGGTTAAACAAAACAACAATTAGCGTGAATCCAGCATTCAATTTTTGATAGCCAATTTTTATAACAAAATCAAAACCCAACACCAACGGTTTTTGTTTGAATTCTCAGTAAATACCTATCTGACGTAATGTATAGCACTGAGCCGTCATTACCAAAGGCGCAATTGGCAGTAGCTTCGCCGGTTTCGATTTTACCCAAAAGTTTTCCTTTAGGCGAAATGACTAATATTCCGCCTGGTCCAGTCGTGAAAATATTTCCTTTTTTGTCAATTTTTAGTCCATCAGGCAAGCCTTTTAACCCTTGTTTTACCATTGGCGTAGCATCATAAAAGATTTTCCCTTTTCCTACAATTCCATCCGCCAACACGGGATATGCCATCAAATAAGCTCTGTCTGGGTCAGATTGTGCTACATAAAGGGTCTTTTCATCAGGCGAAAAAGCCAATCCATTGGGGCGAGTCAAATCTTTTATGATAAGTGAAACAACCCCGTTTTTAGCTATCCGATAAACCCCAAAAAGTGCTGTTTCACGGCTGGGGTCTTTATCTTTTTTAGGCATTCCGTAAGGTGGGTCAGTAAAATAATAGTCCCCATTTGACTTCTGCACAATATCATTTGGACTATTGAAACGCTTACCCAAATAATTGTCGGAAAGCGTCCGTTTGCCACCAATAGCAAGTGGCATTGCCGAAATACGTCGGTCGCCATGTTCACAGGAAATCAATTGCCCCAAGTTATTAATAATCAATCCGTTACTTCCAGGCTCTTCGCTATAAGGCAGGATGCCGGTATAGCCAGATGGCTTCAGAAATTCTGTGATTTTCTCACCTTCTTTCCATTGATAAATGGTATTGGCTGGAACATCCGAAAACAATAAATAACCTCCATTTTTTACCCAAACAGGACCTTCTGACCAAAGAAACCCATCGCCAATCACTTCAATCCTAGCATTGTTTTCTATTATTTTATCTAATGCAGGGTCCAAGCGGGTTATTTGACCGATGCTTTTGTTTTGGGCAGAAGAAATGTAATTAATCAGTATAAGAGTGGCGAATACTAGAAATTTTTTCATAAAAGCAGATTGAAAATTGAATATATTAAAAATAGATTTGTTTAGCAGGATTTCCAAAAAAGGATCGTCCAATTGGAAATTTGCACACTAATCTGCACCCCACCCCAAAAAAAAAGTGCAAACAATTGATAAACAAATGTTTGCACTAATAAGTGGCGGAGAGTTAGGGATTCGAACCCCAGGACCTGTTACAGTCAACAGTTTTCAAGACTGCCGCAATCGACCGCTCTGCCAACTCTCCGGCGCAAAAGTACGGGTTGAAAAATTTTAAGCCAAAATTTTTACAA
>CANIMM010000165.1 GCA_947468255.1 Chitinophagaceae bacterium
GAAATAACCAAGCTTCCACCCACCAAAAAATAATCAACTTTGGCAGAAACAGACAATTGAATCAGCTCCTCCATACTTTGATCATTCACCTTGTCGGGATCAATCAATACTGCAAATGATTTTTTTCCAGTACGCTTTCGATCCGTTAATGAATGGTATATCCCTTTTGACATCAATTATAAATTGGTTTTTACAAAAATCCTCTTTTTATTTGGCTTCCAAAAATAAAGATAATAAATGAAAAGCTTTAGTAACCGCCCATTCTATAAATAAAGTAAATTTGGGTATGGATATTACGGGAGAAATAAAATTTAATACTGCCCGAAGTGGAGGAAAAGGGGGGCAAAATGTAAATAAAGTGGAAACGATGGTAGAGGGATACTGGAATATTACAGCCTCTAAACTGTTCAATGAAGATCAAAAAGGGCTGATAAATGAAAAATTAGCCAATAAAATCACCCAACAGGGGTTTCTACTGGTGAAAAGCCAAACCGAAAGATCGCAACTCGCCAATAAGTTGGAAGTAATCCAAAAAATGAACCAATTGGTAAAAAAGGCCCTGCTTGTCCCCAAAAAAAGAAGACCCACCAAACCAGGGAAAGCTGCCAAAGAAAAAAGAATCGGTACCAAAAAAAAATGGGGGGAAATAAAGCAAACCCGAATGAAAATTAAACCCTAGTCAAAAAACAAAACAGATTGGGCGAATAATTATTCCATTTAAATGCGCTTTACTTGCAAAAGATCAAACAGCCTAGCCATGAAAATATTTTACAGTATTCTTTTTGTTATTTTAAACTGCTTATTAGTAAGCAGCTGTAAAAAAACAAGTACACCCAAAACAGGCAGCATTAGAATAAACATTCGCAATATGGTGGGTGCCAGACCCATATTGCTAGATGGAACCGCTTTCACCAATTCCTTTGGCGAAACATATTCAATCACCCAGTTCAAGTATTATATTAGCAATATTCGATTAATCACAAGCGCTAGCTCAGTAAGTGAAGCAGCAAGCTATCATCTAGTAGATCAAAGTCTGCCTGCTAGCTTATCATTTGAATTTATGGCAGAAGAGAATACTATTTTAGGGCTCCAATTTCTGCTAGGGGTAGATAGCATAAGGAACGTAAGTGGTGCCCAGACAGGTGCATTGGACCCGCTTAACGGAATGTTTTGGACCTGGAATAGTGGTTATGTAATGGCTAAAATGGAAGGCTCATCTCCACAATCGAATCAAGTAGCTAATAAAATCGCCTACCATATTGGAGGTTTTTCAGGAGCCGATGCTGTTTTAAAAACAATTACACTTCCTTTTCCAGCTGGAAAAAAATTAGTCATCCTGCAAGGGAAAATTAGCGAAATTACGTTGGAAGCGGATTGTAACCAATGGTGGCAAAACCCCCATAGTATAAAAATTACCGACTACCCTGTATGTACCACACCTGGCGAATTGGCAAGAAAAATTTCTGACAACTACAGTAACATGTTTTCTATAAAGGAGATTGTAAATAATTAATAAAAAAATTGAAATTTAAAATTCTCATATCAATCTTTTTTATGCTGGGCGCCGTTACCGTCCTTGTAGAAGCATGTAAAAAAAATGACCTTACCACGATTTCTTCCAGATATCATCCCACTTACTTATCCTTCAAAATACCTGCAGGATGGCCCCAGCCACCGACCGATATCTTCAAAACTAACCCACTCACAGAAGAAGGCTTTCAACTTGGAAAGAAATTATTTTATGACGGTCGCTTAAGCAAGGATGGCAATTTTCCCTGTGCAAGCTGCCACCAGCAGTTTGCAGCATTTGCCACCTATGATCACCAGTTTAGCCATGGATTCAATAATAGTTTTACATTTCGCAACGCACCCGCACTTTTTAATCTGGCATGGATGAAGGAAATGCACTGGGATGGAGGCATTAATCATATCGAAGTTCAACCCCTTGCCCCTATTACCAACATCCAGGAGATGGCGGAAAATATTGGTGATGTACTAAAAAAGCTATCTATCGATAGTAGCTACCACCGAATGTTTGCTGCTGCATTTGGTGATACGGCCATCAATAGCCAACGAATGTTAAAGGCGCTAGCACAATTCATGGGTAGCATACAGTCCTTTAACAGTAAGTACGATCAAGTAAAAAAAGGCGAAGCCAGTTTCACAATTGCTGAACAAAATGGATACGCTACCTTTCAAGCTAAATGCAATGCTTGTCACACCGAGCCGCTGTTTACCGATAATTCTTTTCGCAACAACGGACTTTCACTCGATCCAATTTTAAATGATCAAGGGCGTATGCGCATCACCGGTAAGCCCACCGATTCACTAGTCTTCAAAGTGCCGAGCCTAAGAAACATTCAATACACTGGCCCCTACATGCATGACGGTAGAATTTTTTCACTTTCACAAGTAGTGGCACATTACCAAACAGGAATCGACATCCGTCAGCCAACCCTTGATTCGTTATTAAAAAACAGACTCTCCATCACCAATCAGGAAAAAGTAGATTTGGTTGAATTTTTACAAACGCTCACCGATCAGGTACTTTTGCACGATACCCGGTTTGAACAACCCAATTAAAATAGCCCATAAAAACAAGAACGTATACTGCACATAGTTAGTAAGCCTGGCAGAAATGAAGCCCGATACAAACAGTCGGATTTTACGGTTCAAAAGATTGCTGGTAAAATCAACCCGATATTAAAAATTATACAAGTAAATTTGTTGACAAACATTTTTAATTGAGCGGAATCAAAAAATTAGCCGGACAAACTTTATGGTACGGATTACCTACTATCGGAAGCAGGTTCCTCGGCTACATACTTAATTTTTCACTTAGCTTTATATATCAGGCTGCTGACACAGCCGATCTTACCCAGATCTATGCCATCGTACCTTTTGTAAATATTCTTTTTACCTATGGGGTAGAAACCAGCTATTTCAGGTTTTCGCAGCAGATGGACAAGGATCGGCTATACAATACGCTGAATGTTTCCATCCTAAGTTCTACCATTTTATTTTCAGCCATTTTATTGTTGTTTAGCCATTCATTGGCTTCTGCTACCCTAATGCCCACGCATCCCGAATATTTTGTATGGCTCACCGGAATTATTTTTTTAGATACGCTTGCCACTTTGCCTTTCGCCAAACTCAGACAGGAAGGAAGACCCAGAAAATATGCTTTTGTAAGAGTAGCAGGTATTGTAGTGAATGTATTAGTAGTAGTATTTTTCATTGGGGTATGTCCTCAGATAGCGAATAAAAATCCGGATAGTCTGCTGCTATTTTGCTACGACCCTTCCATCGGAATCGGATATTACCTCATTGGAAACTTGGTGGGCAGTGCCACTACCTTTTTATTGTTATGGAAAGAATGGCGCAGTTGTAGATTTAGCTTTGATGGCAAATTATGGAAAGAGGTAATGAAATATGCATATCCGTTGGTAATTGTAGGACTGGGAGGAATGGTGAATGAAATGATTAGTCGCCTGGTGTATCAACATGTGGTAACCCTTCCACCGGCCGAGGCCAAAAGACAGCTGGGAATATTTGCTGCTAATTATCGGCTAGCTGTTTTAATTACTATTTTCATTCAGATGTTCCGCATGGCAGCAGAGCCATTTTTCTTTAACCAGGCAAAAGAGGAAAATGCAAAAAAAACGTACGCAAGAGTGATGAAATTTTTTGTGATTGCCTGCTGTTGTATGTTTTTAGGAATCGGCCTTTTTTTAGATCTGTTTGAGAAAATATTAACCCTAAAATTTAAGGAGTACGGAGAAGGAATTCATATCGTACCTATCCTGGCAATGGGAAGTGTTTTTTTGGGAATATATTACAACCTTTCCATCTGGTATAAACTCACCAACCGGAATTTATATGGGGCAGGCATCACCATTGCGGGAGCCATCGTTACGGTACTGCTCAATATCTGGTGGATCCCTTATTTCGGTTATACCGGAAGCGCCTGGGCTACTTTCAGTTGCTACGGTTTCATGATGGTAACCTCTTATTTATTTGGACAGAAAATGTATCCCATTCCATATGCCAAAAAGAAACTGATTTCCTATTTGGTTCTTACTACGCTGATATTTTTTCTGCACAAGGGGCTAGGGCTACTGAGTGGTAATATTTATTTTTCAATTACCACGGCCTCCCTTTTATTATTAGCATTCCTATACTTTGTAGCCAATATAGAAAGAAAAGAATTTCAACAGCTGCCTGTTGTTGGAAAGTTTTTTGGCGCTCCTCCGCTAAGCAAATGAAATTTTTCCGAATTTGAGTAAAGATTCAAATAGCTATCGATCGGGATGAAATACATTTCCCGATAAGTACAATCAATTATTTTATATCTCCTTTACTTCCCTCTATTCTTCCAATAATTTTTTTACCTCCTTGTTGGGCTTTGCATATTCAAATCTCCCAATCGGTTCGGTCGAATAATACCCATCAATCCCCAAGGAAGTGATTGATTTTGCCTTGTGTGCATCGATAAAACCATCCTGCTTTACCAAGCCCTCCTCCAAAAAAACATGGGTAATGGTACCTATCACCAAGAAAGTTTGATTATGGGTAATAGGGACTATTTCAACCAGCTGCAACGCATATTTAATGGCGCTTTCGGCTACGAAAGGGGCCTTGCAATTTTCAAGAAAAATTGGGGTTAACCCTGTGGCCGTAAATTCATTCTGCTCCGCAGGATATTTAGCACTGGTTTGGTGGGCAGCTTTAATAAAAGAAGGCTGAATGTGATTGATGGTATATTCACCCGTAACCTCAATGTTATGGAGGGTATGGGGCGCTGCCTCAATAGGCCGATTAATAAAACCAATCAATGCAGGGTCGGCTCCTAGGTGAACAATATTGCTAAAAATAGCCAAATTGGGCTGCCCCTTTTCATTCACCGTACCCAATAAAGAAACGGGTTTAAAACCCTGTAAACTATTGATAAAATTGGCCCGGTAAAACCTGTCCCATTCCTTTATTTCATTGATCGAAAAATAGTGCATATTAGCCCAGTACTTTTAAAAGAAAAAATTGTTGCTACCATTTAATCTTTATCATCTTCCTTATCAATCACCTTGATAAATGCAGCTCTTCTAGGTGCGGGCATTACTGAATGCAAGCCCTTCACCCCTTTCCAAATCACTTCACTGAACTCATTGTCTGGCACCCGATCTTCCTTTGAAAGATCAAATTTTGCCGACCGTTCAGACAATTCATTCCATACCACATTTTTATCCTCCAAATTAATATTGGAAGGAATTGCATCGTAGGTTTTAAAATTAGGGGTAGCAGTAAAGCTGCGCCACAAAGGAGTTGCTCCTGCATCATACTGACTCATGGGAGCCACACCTAAAATAAGTTCCATGGTTCTAACAACACCTGAAGTAGTATAAGGTGTATGATCAATAAAATTTCTTTTAACATAAGGCCCTACCACATAGACAGGACTTCGGTGTGCATCGACATGATCTGGCCCATTTTGTGCATCATCTTCCAAAATAAAAACCACACTTTCTTTCCAAACCGGGCTCTTACTTAAATAGTCAATGAACATACCAACTGCCAGATCATTATCCGCCGTATGCGCAAAAGGGGTTGGGCGGCCAATAGCCATTCCTTCTGTATGGTCATTAATTAAACGAAAAGTATTCATTTGTGGCAAAGCATTGACGGATATCAATGAATCAAAATCTCTTTTCCATTGATTTACCCTAGTAGTATCTCTCACCGTTTGATCCCAACTAGTATAAAAGGTACAAAAATGATTTTCTAACACCGGTATATTCGCTTTGTAATCATCTGCAAATTCACCATAGGTTCGGTAACTAACACCTGCTTTTTTACAAGCCCCCCAGATAAAATCTCCTTTGTTATTGGCGATTTTCCTTGTGCCTTCTGCATCATATTCACCCCCACGACCACCGTAGCTAGTTACCCAATTTTTTTCCAAATAGTCAGTTGAATAGGCACCCAAACTCCAATTGTGCCCATCCGCACTTACTTCTCCATCAACATAAAAATTATCCAATAGAGCAAAATCCTTCACTAGCTGGTGCTGATTGGGGGTTACTTTTTCACCAAACAAAACCAAAGAGGTATCTCCATTGCCCCCCTTTACATCTCCCAATACCTGGTCATACGTTCTATTTTCTTTGACGATATAAAACACATGTTTGATAGGCGATTTTCCATCCCTTCTTCGAGGAATAGGGTTCCCTTCTTCGCCCTGCGCTTCCATTTCTATTTCTTTTGAATAAGGAGCATTTTTGTATACCTGTTGAGAATATACAGCTAACTGTTCAACTGAAGGAAAATCAATAATGCTCATAGTTCCTTTCATCAATCCACCAATGTATTGGCCGCCATCTTCATCATCCTTCTGGTGCTTCACCCTTCGCCTAATAGGAGTTGGTCCTTTAGGATTGGCAAAAGAGGTAAAGCCTTTGCCATTGGTTACCCATATTTTTTTCCCAATAACTTTTACACAAGTAGGATACCAGCCCACTGGTATAAATCCTTGGGATTTACTGAAACCCGGTTTACTCACATCAAATACTGCCAAGCAATTATTATCGGCATTGGCAATAAACAACGTTTTTTCATCCCCACTTAATGCCGCCCCATTGGTAGTGCTACCCGGAGGTGCGTCCGGATAAAGAGAGGAGATAAGGGTTTCTATTACTTTATTTTGCTTTGTATCAATCACCGACACAGAATTGTCATTGGCATTGGTAACATACAAAACTGAACCCATTTTATTTAAACACAATTCATTGGGATTATCACCTACCGGTATCTCGCCACTAATTTTCATTTGCTTTGTGTCAAATAAAACTACTTGATCGCATCCCCAGCAACTAATATACAACGTGTTTTTATCGGGAGATAGCAAACAAGTATACGCTTCACCCTGCAAAGGATAAATTCCCTTTATTTTTTTTGTAATCAGGTCAAAAACATACAAGGAATTATTGTCTTTGGTAACTA
>CANIMM010000166.1 GCA_947468255.1 Chitinophagaceae bacterium
TTATTTTTTCACCGGTTCTTATGCAACCGGAAAATATATTTATGAGCGCGTGAGTAAAAAAATGAAACCCTGTGGACTAGAATTGGGCGGTAAGGATCCGCTGTATGTTACGGATGATGTTACGGATATACCAACCATTGCTGCGAATACTGCGGATGGCGCTTTTTATAACAATGGCCAAAGCTGCTGTTCGGTAGAAAGAATTTATGTGCACGAAAAATGCTATGATGCTTATGTGGCCGCTTTTGTAGCAGAAGTAAAATCCTATAGCATTGGAAACCCCTTATCTGAAAATGTGTATATCGGCGCTTTAACCCGGAAGGAACAGCCGGCATTTTTAGCAGCGCAGGTGCAGGATGCGGTATCCAAGGGTGCCACCGTTTTATGTGGAGGAAAAGTTATTCCAGGTTTGGGCAATTATTTTGAGCCAACCGTTTTGGTGAATGTTACCCACGAAATGGATGTGATGAAAGAAGAGTCATTCGGACCAATTATTGGCATTATGAAAGTAACCGATGATGCTGCTGCAACTGCGCTGATGAATGATACTCAATATGGATTGACGGCAGCAGTTTTTTGTAATAATGATGCAAGGGCGGCAGCAATTCAAAGCGAGCTGAATGCCGGAACCGTGTATTGGAATTGTTGCGACCGGGTAAGTGCAGCATTACCTTGGAGCGGCAGAAAACACAGTGGTTTTGGAAGCACGTTATCATCAGTAGGCTTGCGCGTGTTTACCCAGCCAAAGGCATATCATTTAAGGGGCTAAATGGTGGACCATTGAATAAATTATAAATGATTTATCATTCCGATAAAATATTTTTTATTAACGCGTAGCGTTATCTAATTTATTTTTTTGGTAAAGCAAAGGCAATATAGGCATCGCTTTTTTTCCCTCCCCATTTTGAGCCCCCACAGGCAATAACTACATATTGCTTTCCGCTCACTTCATAGACGGAGGGTGTTGCTACTCCTGGTGCAGGAAGATCTGTTTCCCATAAGATAGCTCCTGTTCTTTTATTGATTGCCCTAAATTTTCCATCAGCAGATGCACCGATCAACAATACGCCACCAGCGGTTACCAAAGGACCTCCGTAATTTTCACGTCCCGTAGTTGGGATCCCTTTCTCTTTTAGTTCCTTAAATTCTCCGAAAGGAATTTTCCAAACTAATTCACCTGTATTTAAGTTGATGGCATTGAGTGTTCCCCAGGGAGGGCTGATAGCTGGATATCCTTCCTTGGTTAAAAATTTATTATAGCCTGTAAAGCCATACAGCGCAGTGGGCGCTTTTCGAATTTTTTCAACAGGTCCGGTATATATTTTTTTCTGTAGATTCTTGTCATTTAAAATAAAAGCGGTAATTGCTTGCTTTTCTTCTTTTGCAAGGTTATTAAATCCTGGCATCATTCTTCTGCCTGTAGAAAGCAGCTCAAGCAATTTTTCGTTTGTATATTTTTTATCAGCTCCAACGATGGAGGGATAGTCTCCTGCCCCCCGCTGTTCTGGCCCATGGCAACCCATACAATACAGCCCGTACAAGCTGGTGCCAGCTTCTAAGTTATTGCGGATGCTTTTTTTATCGGGCTTATTTTCTACCATATTGAGCACCCAGGCCATTTCATTGGCGTTTACGTACAATAAATTAGTGGTAGGGTCTACTGCAGGACCACCCCACTCACCTCCACCATCATAGCCGGGTAAAATAATCGTGCCTTCCTTGCTTGGTGGGGTAAACATATTACCAGATCGATAGGAGCTGTAGCGACTTTTTATATCCTGAAAATTTGAATCCCCCAATATGGTATTTAGATCTCCTTCGGTAAATACCTGTCTTACAAAAGGTTTTGGTAATAAGGGCATCGGCTGTGTTGGCCATAGCTTTTCTTTGTTTAGGCTGGTGTTGGTTGCAACGGGTCTTTCTTCAATGGGAAAAAGGGGCTTTCCAGTCTCTCTTTCAAAAATAAAAACAAAACCTGTTTTGGTTGTTTGCGCAACAGCATCAATTGGTTTGCCATCCCGCATAATCGTAACTAAGGCCGGAGCTGCGGGTAAATCCATATCCCACACATCATGATGAACGGTTTGAAAATGCCAAAGGAGTTTACCCGTAGCAGCATCTAGTGCTACCAGACAATTTCCATACAATCCTTTTCCCAATCTTTGACCTCCATAAAAGTCATTGGTAGGGTTTCCGATGGGAGCAAAAAGGATTCCCCTTTTTTTGTCTAAACTAAATCCGGCCCAACTATTAGTAGATCCCAAATATTTATAGGCAGTACTATCTTCCCAGGTTTCATAGCCCGGCTCACCTGGGTAAGGAATGGTATGAAATATCCATTGTTGCTTTCCGGTTTTTACATCAAATGCTCGAATATGGCCGGGGGTTTCATCTCCTACCATTCCACTTAAAAAAAACAGGTTTTTGTATACCGTAACAGGTGAGGTGGGGGCAACAAAGACAGTGCTTTCATTCCGATCGAGCCCTAGATTGAGATTGATTCCACCATTTTTTCCAAAGGAAGGAATGAGTTTGCCATTATCAGCATTTACTTCATAGGCGACTGAACCCACGGTGTAAATAATTCGCTTGTCATTCCCTTCTTCCCAATAGGCAACGCCCCTATTCATATTGACGCTTTTTCTATGCCAGCTTTTGTTGGCGATTGAGTCTGTTGGATCAAACTGCCATTGCTGTATGCCGGTAGCGGCATCGATGGCAAATAATTTTAGTTTAGGTGATACGCCATAAAGAATATTGCCAATAATGATTGGATTGCATTGCATTGAACCAAATTGGGTACTGTCGTTTTTTTCTGAATGGTAAACCCAGGCCACCTGCAATTGATTAACATTATTGGTGTCTATTTGTGTAAGGGAAGAATAATGGGTCAATTCGTTGGTGCCTCCAGCGATTCTCCATTCTGCATATAGATGATTGGGGTCGCTGTTCTTGCAGCCTAAAAAAATAATCATCAATAAAAGAAAAGAAATAGCGGCAATGGTTTTTATGAACATATTTTAGAAGTTGAAAGTTTTACAATCGTTTTGCTAAAAAAGGGAGCACGCATATTAATCATTTCGTTGAATGCCGGCAAAGATTAAATGTAAATCAATTGATGTTCTTATCCAAAATCATTGCCTTGGCAGCGCTGGTCAGCGTGAAAAATAAGGAAACGATATAGTAGAATCGGCTGCTCAACTTACCAATGCTTCAAAATTCCATTTATCGAAAGGGAAACCAACCAAAGGAGTTTATTTATGCTTAAATTTGTATCTATGGATGAGGTAATCAATAATAAGGTTAGCGAGAGCGCGCTGGTTACATTAAACTTGGAGGAATTTTTTCCTTCGGGAGAAATGGCCTTATTTGACCTGAAGGATTATTTATTTATGGGGCTGATTTTAAAAGAAAAGGAATTCAGGGAAGCGCTCAAAACACTCGACCTTAGCCTGTACACAAAAAAGTGGGTGGCAGTAACCTGCAGCGCTGATGCGGTGATACCTATTTGGGCATATATGCTGGTAGCAAGTTATTTGCAGCCAGTTGCCTCTGAAGTGGCATTTGGAACAGTAGAAGAAGTAACCAAGCAATTGTTGCTAAAAAATATAGCTCAAATTAACCTGAGCGATTATACTGATAAAAGAGTGGTAATAAAAGGTTGCGGGGAATTGCCCGTGGGTGAATCCGCCTATCTGGAAGCTACCAAATTATTGCGTCCGGTGGCTAAAAGCATCATGTATGGTGAACCCTGCAGTACCGTACCTATTTTTAAAAAGAAGTGATTTCTGCCAAGTTAATTCTATCCTTTTCCAACCGAATGACCGAACAAAATTTAATGTAACAAAAAATGATGAATGCGGTTTTAAAGGGTTTTGCCATCAGCCTGTTATTGGTTTTTTCAGTAGGCCCCATTGTTTTTACGATCATCAAGCAAAGCGTAGTGAATGGGCGAGCTGGAGGCTTTAGCTTTATAGCAGGGGTTTGGATAAGCGATTTAATAATAGTGGTACTGAGCAATGTTTTTTCTGAGATGGTAACCAATTTGTTACAATTCAAAAAAGCCATTGGCTTAACGGGTAGTTTTTTTTTGGTTGCCATGGGAGTGTTTTATCTTTTTTTTAAAAAAATAAAGTTGCGTAGTGTGGATGAGTCCGCCATTCGCGTTTCAGCGAGTACTCATGCTAGGTTAGTCATTGCTGGTTTTTTTATCAATACCTTAAACCCGGCTGTGATTGCCTTTTGGCTTACAACTGCTACCACCCTCGCCATTGCCAATTCGGTAAGAGAACGGATTGTGATTTTTTCGACCTGCATCTTGGTCAATTTTGGTGCAGATGTGGGAAAAGTGTTATTGGCCGGAAGGTTAAGCAAAAAGCTAACGCATAGAAATATTGTATTAATCAATAAAATTTCCGGATTGCTTTTATTGATATTTGGCATTGCGCTTTTGTTGGGGGTTTTATATTCTACAACAAATCAATAATTAACCGTTTGTTTGTTTTACCTTTCCTATCTATATTTTACTCCATGAGCCGTATTTTACTGATATTAGTTTTGTTAGTTGGTTATGACAGCTTTGGCCAATCCTCCGATGTTATTTTGTTAAAACGAAATAATAAAACGGTCAACCGATATTTTTCAGGAACCGATATCAATATGGTTACAACTACGGGCGTTTCAATTAATGCTTATATCACCCATATCAATAATGACACGTTGTTTCTGAAGCAATTTGTAGTTCGTCAAACTCCTACTATGTTGGGGGTATTTATAATGGACACCCTTACCACCTATTATTATCAATATCATTATAATCAAATTAGGTCTATCAATAAAACAGGTCGGCGATTCGATTTATCTGCTAGTGCCGGCAGCCTGCTTGGTGGCGGGGCATTACTCACATTAGCTGGCGGAGTTGTATTTTTGGTGGATCGGCAAAAATTTAGTCCCGCATTGATGGGCGCATCCGTTTCTTTAGCTGCCGTTGGATATGTAGTAGCAAAGACATCCGCCAGCGGAATGGTTATCGGCAAAAAATATTCTCTGGACTATTTGAAGATTTCAGACAACAAGAAAATGTAACTCAATTTTTATTTTAAATCCAATCGGCATTCCCATGCAAAAAGCCTGGCGCATTATTAAAAAAACGATTCTTTACCTCTTCTTTTTTCAGCTTTTTTATTTACTGTTTTGTAAGTGGGTGAATCCACCGATAACGATTACACAGGTTGCAAGCCTAGTGGAGGGCTATGGATTAAAAAGGTCTTATGTTAGTTATGACCAAATGAGTTCAAATATAAAACTTGCAGTAATGGCGAGCGAAGATCAATTATTTCCGGATCACAATGGTTTTGATTTGAAGGCGATTGAGAAAGCATTTCAGTACAATGAAAAACATCCCAAAAGAAGAAGGGGCGCCAGCACGATTAGTCAGCAGGTGGCCAAAAATGTTTTTTTATGGCAGGGCGGAGGCTTTTTTAGAAAAGGGCTGGAAGTATATTTCACATTTATGATTGAGATCCTATGGAGCAAGGAGCGTATTTTGGCAACCTATTTAAATGTAGCTGAAATGGGGGAAGGCATTTTCGGAATAGAGGCAGCCTCCAGAAAGGATTTTAACAAATCCGCTAAAAACCTTTCTAGAAGCGAAGCTGCGAAAATAGCGGCTTGTTTGCCCAATCCAAAATTGTACACCGTAAAGCCGATCAGCAAAAAAGTGTTGAATCGATACGATGACATTATGATTCAAATGAACAACTTGGAAGGAGATGCCGATATTCAAAAGTTAATAAAATAGCAGCCAAGCCTTGTAAGTTCATTTTAATTTCAAATCATTCTACATAAATTGCACTATGAATTTTAGAAACTTCAAAATGATTGGTTACGTTGTTTACGGACGTGGCGCATTCAATCAGTTAGATGAAATATTACAACCCCATAGAAAAGGGGCTGCCCCCATGGTATTTTTGGTGGATCATTTTTTTGAGGGAAAGGAGTTGGCTAAAAGGGTTCCAGCGAAGGGAAGGGACCAAATTATTTTTGTTGATGTTACCCATGAGCCTAAGACTAGCTATGTTGATAGTATTGCCAAGCAATTAAAAGAGGAGTTTGGAACAGTAAGTGGTATAGTGGGTATTGGCGGTGGGTCTGCAATGGATCTTGCAAAGGCGGTATCATTGATGATGAATAATGTCGGTAGCAGTGCAGATTATCAGGGTTGGGACTTGGTGAAAAATCCAGGCGTGTATAAAGTAGGAATACCTACATTAAGCGGCACGGGTGCAGAGGTAAGTAGAACAACGGTGCTTACAGGGCCAACAAAAAAGCTGGGCATGAACTCAGATTTTACACCCTTCGACCAGATTGTGCTAGATCCACAGTTAACAAGCAATGCACCGGCCAATCAACGCTTTTATACTGGAATGGATTGTTATATCCATTGTGTTGAAAGTCTTACAGGTACTTATCTAAATGAATTCAGTAAAAGTTATGGAGAAAAAGCCCTGCAAATTTGTAAGGAAGTATATGTAAACAAGGATAGTTGGGATGAGGAGAGCGATGATAAATTAATGATGGCTTCTTATGCAGGCGGAATGAGTATTGCATATTCGCAGGTGGGCATAGCCCATGCCGTTAGTTACGGACTCAGTTACTTATTGGGTACCAAGCATGGAATTGGCAATTGTATAGTGTTTGATCATCTGGAAGAATTTTATCCGGAGGGCGTCAAGGACTTTAAGCGCATGGTTGAAATGCATCAGATTGATATTCCTAAAAATATTTGTGCCAACCTTACAGATGAGCAATTTAATAAAATGATTGATGTCTCTTTGGGTATGAAACCACTTTGGGAAAATGCCTTAGGAAAAGATTGGGAAAAACAGATGAATCGCGAGCGGCTGAGAAAACTATATGAGCGACTTTAATCGAACTTGGAAAAAACCGATGCAATTTGTATCGGTTTTTTTGTGCTGCTGTTCAA
>CANIMM010000167.1 GCA_947468255.1 Chitinophagaceae bacterium
ATTGGAATGATCTACTTCTTTAGTATCAGTTTTGCAGGACTGTACAAACAATCCTACACCAATAGTAGATATACTTAAGGCTTTTAATGACTGTCTCCTATTCATAAATTAAATATTTTGTTTTTTTCTTTGTTCAAGAATATATTCAGTTGTGCGCATAGACATAGCAAGAATTGTCCAGGTAGCATTTTTATCTCCCTGTTGTACAAAAGGAGCCGCATCTACTACAAATAAATTTTTACAATCATGTGCCTGGCACCATTTATTAAGAGCTGAAGTTTTAGGGTCATCGCCCATACGGATAGTTCCTACTTCATGAATGATTTTACCAGGTGCTTCCAAACCGTAGTTAGTATCTGCTCCTGGTATTTTTGAAGTAATAACAGCTCCCATTTCATGCATTACCGACTGAAAAGTCTCTTGCATGTGTTTAGCCTGGTTGACTTCTTCATTGCTCCAAGTATAGTTAAAACGTAAAACCGGAATACCGAATTTATCTACCATGTTCGGATCAATTTCACAGTAGTTTTCTTTGCGAGCAATAGCGGTACCACGACCAGCCATACCCACCTGCGTTCCAAAAAAACGACGGTAGTCATCTTTTAATGAAGCACCAAATCCACCAGAAGCCTTTGTTTTACCATCTCTATCCGGTACCATACCATTTATTTTGGGAGTACCTGCACCAAAACCATAATTAGGCATGCGCATACCACCACCATATTCAATATGATAACCACGAGAAAAATCTAGTTTTTTATTATCCAACCACCAAGGTGAATAGATATGTACACTTCCCACACCATCTTCGTTGTAACGTTTACGGTCCATCAGTTGTGGAAGAAAACCACTCAAACTTGCACCAGTTGAATCGTGCAGGTATTTACCTACTACGCCACTACTATTAGCAAGACCACCTGGATGTTGTGCAGATGCTGAATTTAATAAAATACGAGCCGATTCGCAGGTACTTGCTCCCAAGATAACAATCTTGGCATTCAGCTCGTATTCCTGTCCATCAATTTTGTCAACATAAGAAACACCTGTTGCCTGACCTTCTTTACCAGTAATTACCTTCCTAACCATGGCATTGGTAATCACTTTTAAATTACCCGTTTTAATGGCCGGAATTACCAAACAAGATGATGCAGAAAAATCACCATACACTTTACAGCTTCTGCCGCACTGTCCGCAATAGAAACATGCTCCGCGATCTTTATTACCTGGCAAGGCTTCAGTTAATACCGATCCTCTACCTGCAATAACTTTTACACCAGCTTTGGCAGCACCATTTTTTATAAATATTTCGTTGAGCCTTGGCTTGGGAGGAGTAAGGAAAATACCATCTGGTTCATTTTCCAAACCTTCTTTAGTACCGTACACACCAATCATTCTATCTACCTTATCATAAAAAGGCTTTACATCATCGTAAGTAATTGGCCAACGATCGGTAAGCCCATCAGTTGGTTGAAAATCGAGCGGACCCATGCGCAAAGAAATTCTGCCCCAATGATTGGTTCTGCCACCCAACATTTGGGATCTGAACCAACTGAATTCAGTTTTGTCTTTGGTAGTATAAGGTTGCCCTTCTATTTGCCAGCCACCATAAGCAGCATCAAAATCGCCAAAGGCGCGCGTGGTAGAAGCTCCACGTCGTGGAGATTCATAGGGCCACTGAAGTTGTTTGGATTGTTTGGCAGGATCAAAAAATGGTCCAGCCTCTAACATTAATACTTTTATTCCAGCATTGGCCAATACATAACCAGCCATACCGCCACCTGCACCAGAGCCAACTATAATCACATCATATTGCTCTGTAGATTTTTTAATTTGGATGTCTCCCACAAATATTAAATTATAATGTTAACAATATTGTTTAACTATTTTTAATCAATCAAATTTCCGAATTACTAAAATTAGCTTATATACGCTGAAATATCAGAAAAACAAATCTGACAATGTTACCAATCCTCTACAACAAACAATTCAAAAAGTGATTGTTAAGTAGTAGCGTAAAAAGGGAAGCGTAAAATGAATCCTTGCCTTTTAAAAAAATATTATATTCATTATCGATCAACTATCTATCTTAATTTCCTTGTATGGAGTAATGAGTTAAACCATATATCCCATACTAGGTGAAAAAGTATTAACGAATGACAAATGAAATGGTTCAGTTCTTATTTTGGCAAATAAAGCTTATCCCGTTTTGAATTAAATAGATTGTTAGAAAATAAACCATTGCCACTAAATAATTTTTAGTGGCAATGGTTTTGAAATCAATGTATTTTATTTTAAAATAGCCAATTGAGCATAGGTATTTCCAATCTTGTACTCATAAGTAACTGAAGTACCAGGAACCACACTAGCAATTTTTAAAATTCCGTAATAGGTATTCGCACCATCTACGATTTTAAAAATGTTAACAGGTACACCTGCGATAGGATCAACAGTTGCTGATGCTGTTCCAGCATCAAAAAGAGCTACAATAGCATCTGAGTTATTAGCACTATAAACTGAACTAGTAGATGGTACAAAAGAAATGCTTGTACCAGCTCTCAAAGCAGAACCAGCATGAATTTGTAAAGAAACAGCATCAATTGCCAATATTGCCAATGTATCCGTTGCTTTAACAGTTCCATTATTCAACACATTTACACCACCGGTAGTAGCCCCTAAAGTCATAGTACCAGATTTAGTAAGTTGAAATAATGCTGGGTTAGCAAATACAGTCATTTTAACGGTATCTGAATAACTACCCACAGCAGCTACAAAAGCATAATACATGGTATCTTTTCCAACTGCAAAATCATCACCTGAAATTGGAACTTTGGTTCCATAAGCTAAACTTGAAGAAGACCAAGCTAAATTAATACCATTTTTCTTTAAAACGGTAACATTAGCAGTATAGGCAGCAATTTTGGGAGTAACTTTTACATCAAAATAAGCTGCACCTGCATTACGATAAATTTGTACTGCTTTGGTAGCATAAAGTGGCCCTGAAACAGCGGTAGCCTTAGATAAAACGATCGGTCCTTGTTGCGGAGTTGGCTGAGCAGACTCAGTTTTTCCAGCAAAAGTATAGGTAACGTTATCTCCTAGATTAACTAAAAGCGCTTCGGCTCTAGTAAAAGTTGCACTAGCTGTAAAATCAGATCCTACAAGCACTTTTTTTGCAGTACCTGCAATTGGAAGTAACTGAAGCGCTGAACCTCCTGAAGGCATTTGATTGGCCAATAACTCAACTGTCATCTCATCCCCAACTTTAGCATTTGGGAGTGTAGCAGAAACAGTAAAGGAACCATCCAAGGTAGTAATACCTGTGTTAGAAGTGGTAGCTGATTTAGTAATATATGCCGAACCATCTACGTTTTTCGGAATATTTACATACTCCTGTTTGGTGCAACTTTGCATCAAGGAGATGATTGTTATGAGGGTTAACCCTATTTTATTTTTCATTTTGTTCTGTATATTTTAGTTAATAATGTCGTTGCCAAAATTTTACTGACCTGATTGCTTAGGTAAGTAGGTAAAATTCTGTAAACAATTTGCATTATTGAGAATTTCAGCTTGTGAAACTGGGGCCAATAAATGCTGAGCTGTAAATTTGTAATTGAATTCAGTTGGTTTATGACCAATGAAATTTTCAATTCCAAAAGTACCAGAACCATCAATCAGACATTTACGGCTACGGCGCTGATCCCAAATCATTTTATTTTCAAACATCAATTCCCAACCTCTTTCACTAAAAATAGTAAGATTGTTGATTTGGTTAGCAGCAAGAGCAGGTAACAAAGCTCTTTTTCTAACTTCATTGATTCCTTTGATAATATCAGCATCTGCAACAGCAACACCATTTTGAGTTAAAGCCCAGTTTACTTCAGTTAACATTAACAAAATGTCAGCATACCGATAAAGTGGAAAATTAAGGGTTGCATGTCCACCAGAAGTTTTAATACCTACTGAATCGTAAAATTTAAAACACATTGGCTGAGCAAAACGAACAAAAACAGATGCATCGTATTGAGGAGCTTGATAATCATTAGAATAAAAGAATCCATCACGATCCTTCTTACGTCTATCAGCGTCATCAAAAGAATTGTAATACGCAACAGTTGGAATCAAAGTTCCATACTCAGTAAAAGATGCACATTTTTGTGCAGGAGGAAGCGTTGCTCCAATAAAACCAGTCATTTCTCCTAAACCATAAGCAAACTGAATTTGAAAAATACTTTCACCCTTGTTATTGCTTTTAGCTGGATCATGTAAATCTCTATAATTAGCTGCCAAAGTATATTTACCATACAAAGCATCTAATTGAGCTTTAGCCTTGGTTAAAAAACCTGCTGCACTAGCAGAAACCACAGGATAGGTTTGTTGTGAAAAAGCACCCGTTGTACACCAAGGTTTAGTAGCATCAGTTGCTACTTCTTGATAAGGATAACCAGCACAAGTAAGATAAACATCTGCTAACAATGCCCTAGCAGCATTTTTACTAATAGAACCATCCGCTTTGATATCTTCTTTAGTACCATTCACTGCAAACTCAAGATCAGGAATAATGATATCATCATAGATCTTTTTAAGTGAAACGCGTGGTTTTTGTGACTCAGCAAATGTACTCAATGCAGTATCATAAGGAACATCACCAAAATAACGTACTAGATTAAAGTAAGCAAGTGCACGAAGTGTACGTACTTCGGTCATTTTCTTTGACTTATCATCAGCAGTATACTCTGTAATGCCATTTATTTTTTGGATAGCATTGTTACAATCTTTAACTACTTGATAGTTATTGTTCCAATAGTTATCAAAATCCTGAAGCAAGGTTCCAGCAACTTGATTTGTTTGGAAATTAAGCATCATTGGATGGGAATCAAGAGAATATGACTTACCTGTCCAATATTCAAGTACGCATGGTAAATAGTTACCGTAATCACCGGCACCACCTACATAGAGATTTTGTAAACCTCTGTAACCACCCACTACTAAAGCATTTCCTTCAGCAGCGGTAGTAAATGTATAAGCTGAAGTCAAGTTAGCAGTTGGTTTTTCTTCTAGGAATTTCGTGCAACTAACAAGCATCGATACCATTACCATTAAAGGCAATACGTATTGTATAACTCCCTTTTTCGTTTTCTTTATATTAAATTTCATATTGTAATTTTTTAAATTTATGAATTGAAAATTATAAACTTACGTTCAATCCAAAAGTATAAACTGCCGGTGTTGGATACTGATATTTATCAGTATTTGGAGCCTTTGGAAGATTTTTGTCAAGTGAACTTCCTTCTGGATCATATCCAGCAGCATTTGTTATAAGGAAGAAGTTAGCTGCACTTGCATAAATTCTAATTTTTTGCATATGCAATTTCTTTACTAAATTATCAGATAAGCTATATCCAATAGATGCATTCTGACCTCTAATGAAAGAACCATCATACAACATATGCGTATCAGCGAATGAATAGTAGTAAGAAGTTGGACCAGGACGTACTTGCGCAACCTGAGTAATTTGGTTATCCGGACGCCAAGCTTGTAAAGTAGTATTTAAACCACCAGATACTAACTGACGATCTTCTGCTGATTCATGAACAAAAGCCTTTTGAACACCTTGAACAATTTGGATATCCAAATTAAAGTCTAAGTTTTTATAGGTAACTGAGTTATGCAAACCATATAATTGATCTGGAAATGCATTTCCTATAATGTGACCATCGGTAAGGAAATCGATTTTGCCATCATTGTTTCTGTCAGCAAATTTCAAATCACCTGGTCTTCTACCATATTTAGCAGCTAATGAAGCTTCTTGAGTAGTGTAACAACCTAAACGATCAAGTCCAAAGAAAGAACCAATTGGCTCACCAATCTTTAGAACTGTAGTACCATTACCAGCACCATTTTGCTCAATAATTGGAGCACCTGTAGGTCCTAATTGAACCACTTTATTTCTATTAATGGTAATAGTGAAATCGGTAGTCCATCTGAAATTTTTGTTAGAAACGTTCACCGTGTTGAAAGTTAATTCCCATCCTTTATTTTCAACTTTACCATAGTTTCTCAAAACACTACCGGTAGTAGTTGATAATGGAAGCGGTACATTCAACAACATGTCGCTGGTTAATTTATTGTAGTAATCAACCGCAATATTGAAGCGATCTTTTACTAAACCAATTTCAATACCCAAATCTTTTTGAGTAGTAGTTTCCCATTTCAAATCTGGGTTAGCAACTGAGGTTGGTACAAGACCAGTTTGAGCTGCACCATACTGTAAAATACTTGAAGTACTGATAAAAGGTTGAGTTTGGTAACTACCGATTTCTTGGTTACCAGTTTTTCCCCAACTTCCACGAAGTTTTAAATTAGAAATAACTGATACATTTTTCATGAAGTTTTCTTGGCTAATTTTCCAACCAGCACCCACTGAAGGGAAGAAACCATATTTATTATTTGCTCCAAAACGAGATGAACCATCCTCACGACCAGTAACTGTTAACATGTACTTGTCTTTGAAAGAATAATTGATCCTAGAGAAATAAGAATTCAAGGAATTATTTCCATCACTACTTCCTACACCTGGTCTTGCTGCAGCACCGGCACCAATATTAGAGTATCCATAGAAATTAGATAAGAATACTGAGTTAGAAGCATTCGCATTCTGGTACATATTTCTTGACCAAGAAAGTCCCAAAATAGCATTGATTGTATGATTTTTACCTAATTGTTTGTTATAGTTGAAATAGTTTTCATTTTGCCAGAAGTAGGATTCGTTGGCAGTTACACCTACACTACCATCACCTCCATACAATTTACCACTATAGTTATTATTTTTAAGTTTGTTGTAATCGATAGAGAAATCAGTCTTAAAGCTCAAGTCTTTGGTAATTTGTGCGGTTGCATTGAAGCTACCAGTTACCTGACCCAAATTATTTTGTTGATAGATTTGTTCTCTTCTAAACATTACA
>CANIMM010000168.1 GCA_947468255.1 Chitinophagaceae bacterium
GATTTTTTTTCTACCATTATAAAATGAAGCTAGTTTCAAAGCATTCTCATTGGCTTCTGCCCCTGAATTGCAAAGGAATAACTGGTAATCAGCTTTACCTGATACCTTTCCCAGTTTTTCGGCCAATTCAACCTGTAATGGTATTTTTATAGAATTAGAATAAAATCCAACTTTATGCAATTGATCCTCCAAACGCTTCACGTAATGTGGATGTGTGTGGCCGATTGAAATTACAGCATGACCTCCATAAAGGTCGAGGTATTTTTGATTGGTATCATCCCAAACATAAGCACCTTTGGCTTTTACTATGGTGATGTCGTTAAGAGGATATACGTCGAATAATTTCATTGAATAATGGGTTATTTTTTTTGACGATTTTTTTATACAATTTTTAATTCGCCAGTTTAAAATCAATCAGTTTGAAAATCAGTCCAGCTAACCTATGCTTATAACCCAGCAATTAAAATCCAATTGCCTTTAATTTTAAGCCGGCCGTTTCCTCCAGGCCAAACATAATGTTCATATTTTGAACAGCCTGTCCACTAGCACCTTTTAATAAATTATCGATGGCTGAATGAACAACTAGATTTTCTCCTACCTTTTCAAGATGAATGACACATTTATTGGTATTTACAATCTGCTTCAAACAGATAGGCTCTTTACTGACTGTTGTAAAAGGGTGTAGCGCAAAATAATCAGTAAACAAACTATATAATTGATCCAAAGATTCATTGCATTTTAATTGTGAACTTATAAAGATGCCTCTTGCAAAATCTCCCCTCCAAGGAACAAAATTAATTTCGATCATTTTCGAAGGCTCAAGTTGATGAAGGGATTGCAGTATTTCAAAAAGGTGCTGGTGCTCAAGTGTTTTGTATGCCTGTATATTGTTTGCCCTCCAACTAAAATGCGAAGTCGAACTCAGTCCTTGCCCTGCTCCGGTAGAACCCGTGATACCAGTAGAATAAACGTCCTTCAGTAATCCTACTTTTGCCAAGGGCAATAAACCCAATTGTAAAGCAGTTGCAAAACATCCCGGATTGGCAATATTGCCAGCTAATTTTATCTGCTCTTTATTTAATTCCGGTAACCCGTACACGAAATTTCTGTTACCAATGGTTGAATGATTTGAAAGCCTAAAATCTTGGCTAAGATCTATCACTTTTATTTTTTCATCAATAACATTCACTGCCAAAAACATTTTTGAATCCCCATGACCCAGGCACAAAAAAAGCAGATCAATTTTTTGATCGATTTCAGCTGAGAAAAAAATATTGGTTTCTCCTAAAAGATCCTGATGAACAGCATATAAGGGTTTACCCGCATTGCTATTGCTCTGAACAAAAACAATCGATACATTTGGATGATTCAATAAAATCCGAATCAATTCGCCACCGGTATATCCGGCACCGCCAACAATACCTACTTTGATTTTACTTTCCATTTGTACTTTGTTTTATTTGGTGATAGATCATAGTTTGATTTCCAAATATTTTTGTAAATCCTCTTACATCCTCACCTGTCCAACCATTGTTCATCTCTCCATATTTCCCAAATTTGCTACTCATCAAATCAAACTTCGATTCGATACCGGTTACCTGAAAACGATAGGGCATTAAATCCACAAAAACTTTCCCTGTCACGTTTTGCTGAGAACTTTCAAGAAAGGCTTCAACATCTCTCATTACAGGATCGAGTATTTGCCCTTCATGTAACCAATTACCATAAAACAAAGCCAACTGATCTTTCCAGTTCAACTGCCACTTGGTTAAAACATGTTTTTCCAACGCATGATGCGCTTTAATAATTACCATTGGTGCTGCGGCCTCAAACCCAACCCTTCCTTTAATGCCAATGATGGTATCTCCAATATGGATATCCCTTCCGATGCCATAAGCGCCAGCAATATGTTGTATTTTTTGGATCGCCTGTGTAGGGTGTTCAAATTTTTCACCATCCACAGAACTCAATTCACCCTTTACAAATTCAAGTTCCAAGCTGCGGGTTTCGGATTCACTTACTTGAGTTGGCCAAGCTTCTTCTGGCAGCATCCCTTTACTGTTGAGCGTTTCCTTTCCACCCACACTGGTTCCCCATAATCCTTTATTGATAGAATACACCGATTTTTCGAAATTCATTGCCACCCCTTTAGATTTGAGATAGGCTATTTCTTCTTCCCGACTTAATTTCATATCCCGGATGGGCGTAATAATTTCAACCCCTGGAATCATAATATTAAACACCATATCAAATCTTACCTGGTCGTTACCAGCACCGGTGCTTCCGTGCACTACAGCGGATGCATTCATTTTTTTCACGTGCTCCGCAATAAACAAGGCCTGGCTCAATCTTTCTGCGCTTACACTTAAGGGATAGGTGTTGTTTTTTAACACATTTCCGTAAATCAGAAATTTAATGATTTTATCATAATAGCTTTTTACAGCATCGATGGCTTTATGCGTTTTTACACCTAGTCGGTAGGCATGGGCTTCAATTTGCTCCAATTCAGCATCAGTAAATCCCCCCGTGTTTACCACTACAGAATGGACCTCATACCCTTTTTCTATGGTCAGGTATTTTACACAAAAAGTGGTATCCAGTCCGCCACTGAATCCCACCACCACTGATCTTTTAGTTGACTGATCTTCCGTTTTTTCGACCGTTAAATTATCATCCATGTTCATATACTTATTTTCACTTATTCAATTAAAAAGGCAATACAGCGTATTTCTATATTATTGGGCAAAAAACATTTTCAATAAGGATTTGGAAGCACCGCTGCCCTCTTTTTTTCTAAATATACTTAACAACTTACTCTGTTTGATTTTCATGAACCGCTCATACAATTTTGAATTTTGTTTAAAATCCTCCTTGGTTTCTTCGGGTTCAAAATGATCGGCAGGGTCGTACAACATGGCGGTACACATACAATTTTTCCTTTCCTTGCTCATCAAAATATCGTAGTTGACACAACTTTTGCAACCTGCCCAAAATTCTTCATCATCCGTTAACTCCGAATAGGTGACTGGTTCATAGCCAAGGTCTGAATTAATTTTCATTACTGCCAAACCAGTTGTTAATCCAAAAATTTTAGACGTAGGGTACTTTTCTTTCGAGAGATCAAAGATCTTTCGCTTAATCTGTTTGGCAACGCCACTTTTTCGAAAAGCCGGTGCTACAATCAAACCGCTATTGGCCACAAATTGATCATGACCCCATGCTTCAATATAGCAGAATCCTACCCAATCTCCTTCGGGGGTAACCGCAATTACGGCTTTCCCCTCATTGATTTTTGTTTCGATATACTCGGGCGATCTTTTGGCAATACCCGTTCCTCGGGCCTTTGCAGAAGACTGCATTTCTTCGGTAATAATGGAAGCGTAATGGCTATCGCTCGGTAACGCTGCCCTGATGATAATGTTATTTGTTTCCAATTGTATGAAATTGAAATAAAAAGTTAGCAATAAAATTGTAAGAACCAGGTTTTGGAGATTTTTTCACTGACAGGGGCAGGTTTCAATTGCTCGTCCTATCAGCAACCAGGTCTACGTCGGGGAGAAGTATTCGGCACTACAATAAAAGTAACAACCCCAATGTTGGATTGGCTGAACACGTTTATAATATGATAATAGGTGCTTTTCACTTTAATGTATAAGTATTGTAAATAATTATGCAAAAATAAGTGATTTTCAAACCTTACCATCAAAAATAACAATAAATTTTAGCTGAAAGCAAGTAGCGGGGTAAGCTGGCATTCATATTAGCTATTTTGAAGCCAGGGCTTTAGGCCATCTGCAATTCCCCTGTCATTACTCAGCCTTGGCACCTTATTTTGCCCACCCAGCTTTCCAATGCTCTTCATATAATCGATAAAGCCATTCTTTTGAACCAAGGAAATATGTAGTTGATCTAAAATATTTCCCCTTACCAGGTCATCATAATACACATTCTTTGAGCGTAGCTGATCATCTACCCTTTTGCTAAATGCAACTACATCTGAAGGGGCTTTTTCAAATTCAATGAACCATTCATGAAAACTTTTACCTTCTTCTTTAGCGATTACAGGTGCCACAGTAAATTCTGTGACCTGAACATTGGATTCCAATGCCGCGGCCATCAATGCAGATTCCACTTCTTCACCAATTACATGCTCTCCAAAGGCTGAAATAAAATGCTTCGTTCTACCAGTAACGACTATTCGATAAGGAGCGGTTGAAACAAACTTAACAGTGTCCCCAATATTGTACCCCCACAAACCAGCGTTATTGTTGACAATCATTGCATAATTCTCCCCCAGCTTCACCTCTTGCAAGGGCAACCTTGTTGGATGGGCGCTAAATATTTCAGCAGCTGGCACGAATTCAAAAAATATTCCACTATCCGTATTCAACAGCAACCCCTCCGCATTTTGGGAATCTTGAAAGGCAAAAAAGCCCTCACTTGCCGGAAACAACTCAACACAATCCACCTTCCTTCCAATACTTTCAAATAATTTTGCCTTGTAAGGTTCAAAGTTTACCCCTCCCTGTACCATGACGCTAAAATCGGGAAACAGATCTCCAATTTTTTTTCCACTCTTTTGTGTAAGCCTATCAAAATACATTTGTACCCAAGGAGGAATACCGCTAATCAATGTCATTCGCTGGTGAAGGGTTTCTTCAACGATTTTGTCCAATTTTAATTCCCACTCCTCCACACAATTCGTTTCGTAGGAGGGCATTTGATTGGACCGCAAATAATTTGGAATATGATGGTTGACGATTCCACTTAACCTGCCGGTGGGTATCCCCCCCACTCTTTCAAGGGTAGGTGAGCCACTTAAAAAAATGAGCTTACCATCAGCAAATTTAGTGTTGCCTGTTTCTGCCATATAACACAATAATGCATTACGAGCTGTATTAATATGATTACTGATGGAATCTTTGCTAATAGGGATATATTTTATGCCGCTAGTAGTGCCGCTAGTTTTGGCAAAATATAATGGCTGCCCTTTCCAAAGTACATTGTGCTTACCTTGTTTTATCTTTTCAATATAGGGTTTAAAGGCTTCATAATCCCGGATGGGAACCTGCCTAATAAAATCTTGGTACGATTGAATGTCTGAAAACCCATGTTCTTTACCAAATTCTGTCTTGGCCCCAGCTTTCATTAGGTATTCAAAAATAGATTGCTGATCTACCAATGCCGTTCCCATTCCCTTTATTATCTGCTTATGGACGTATCCCGCAAAAGGTTTCGCTAAAAAAGATTTTATCTTCATGACCTGTTTTAGAAAGGGATTTTGGAGCCGTTTATATTCATTCAGCCTAACCTGAAAATAATTTACTGGTAAAAATAAAGAGTTTTATTGAAACCAGTCAGAATTAAGCGCTTTTTAAGTATGCTTTAAAAAAATTCAATTCCAGTTAATTTTAGATGGCTGCTTATCTTTGCCGTAATGAGCAAAACCGTTGCGTTACATACCTTGGGCTGTAAATTGAATTTTTCAGAAACTTCCACCATTGGACGACTTTTGGAGAATGATGGATTTGTCAAAAAAAAGTTTGACGAGGTGGCCGATGTGTACGTAATCAATACCTGCTCTGTTACTGACAATGCAGATAAAGAATGCAGGCTGCTAGTCAGACGCATCCAACGAAAAGCCCCAGAAGCGATGGTGGTCATTACAGGATGTTATGCCCAGCTAAAACCTGCGGAGATTGCCGCCATCCCAGGGGTAGATCTTGTGCTGGGCGCAGCTGAAAAATTTAATATTACCGAACACCTCAAAGCAATCACAAAAGGTGATCCTACAAAAATCTGCAGCTGCGATATTGAGGATGTAAATATTTTTTCAGCATCACAGTCTATCAACGACCGTACAAGAGTGTTTTTAAAAGTACAGGATGGATGCGATTACAACTGCTCTTTTTGTACTATACCCATGGCAAGGGGTAAAAGCAGAAGTGATTCAATTGACAATATCCTTGCCAATGTAAAAACAATCGCAGAACAAGGGGTAAAAGAAGTGGTGCTTACTGGAATTAACTTGGGTGATTTTGGAACGCCTAACCAACCACCTCCTAACCAAGAGGATTTCGAGGTGAAAAAAAACAATGAGAATTTTTATCAATTGATACAGGAGCTAGACAAAGCAAATGGTCCGGAACGGTATCGAATCTCTTCCATTGAGCCCAACCTGCTGTCTAATGAAATGATCGAATTTGTTAGCACCAGCAATAAATTCATGCCCCATTTTCATATCCCTTTACAAAGTGGAAGCAATAAAATACTGGGGCTGATGAGAAGGCGGTACAAACGTGAACTGTACAGCGAAAAAGTAGCCCTAATAAAAAAGCTCATCCCTCACTGCTGTATTGGCGTAGATGTGATAGTGGGTTTTCCAGGAGAAACCGATGCGCATTTCAAAGAGACCTTCGACTACTTGCAGGCCCTAGACATTGCTTATTTGCATGTTTTCACCTACTCAGAAAGAGCCAATACGCTGGCGAATGAAATGAAGCCCGTAGTTCCTATTTCAATTAGAAATGAACGTAACAAATTGTTGCGAAATTTAAGTTATCAAAAAATGCAATATTTTACCAACCAGCACGTTGGTAATACAAGAAATGTATTATTTGAAATACATAATAAAAATGGAATGATGGAAGGCTATACAGATAATTACATTAAAATAACTACCCCTTTCAAAAAGGAATGGGAAAACAATATTGTGCCATGGAAAATATAAATGACGAATCCTTCAGTAAATACCAGGTTACCATTCATTTCGACATGGATGAGCAGTTCATGAGTTTAGTTCCTGCACATCGTGTTTTGATCAATGACCTAATTGATAAGGGGACCATTGATTATTATTCGGTGAGTATGGAAACACAACGTTGCTGGATGGTAATGAATGCAAGCGATAAAAAAGC
>CANIMM010000169.1 GCA_947468255.1 Chitinophagaceae bacterium
AACATCGGTGCTGGTATTGGCGAGGGCCGATTGGCTGGCCGCTCCATTGTTGCTGCTAGCAATTTGTGTTACCAAACCCTTGAATTTGCGGGTGCTGTAGGCATCTACGGTTACGATGGCGCTATCTCCCAAATGAACTTTTGGAATATCGCTCTCGCTCACGTCTACACGAATTTCAATTAAGGCCATATCCGCAATACGAAGTATTTCGGTTCCCGACATCAGGTTGCTTCCTACTACCCGCTCTCCCTTTTTTACATTGAGCAGACTTACCACTCCATTCATCGGAGCTACTACGGCGGTGCGCCCTAAATCCTTATTGGCTTTCGCCAGGTTCGACTGTGCACTTTGTACCGCTGCCATGCCTCCTTTAATACCTTGCTTGGCAGCATTGTAATTGGCTTGTGCACTTTTGTAATTGGCTTCCGAAACATTGAATTCATTGCGGCTGATCACCTTGTCATCAAACAACTGCTTTTGCATGTTGTAAGTTTTTTGCGACTGGTCGAGCTGGGCTTTCAATGCTTCCAATGAAGCTTCGGAGTTTGCTACTTGCGCCTGGCTTTGTGCTACCCCGCTGGCCGCTAGGTTGGCTTGAATGCTATAGATGTCAGCATAAATGCGTGCCACTACCTGACCCTTGGTTACGCTATCTCCTTCTTGCACGGTCAGTTCTGTAATTTCTCCACTAATATCCGGACTTACTTTTACTTCTATTACCGGATAAATTTTACCACTGGCATTTACTATTTCGGTAATGACGCGTCGCTGTACTTTTTCGGCTGTCACCTTGGTACCTTCTTTTTTACCAAATACACCGGCATATTTTAAGCCGCCGAGTACAGCTACTAACACTACTAGTCCAATTAAAATCCATTTTACCTTCTTGCTCATATATTGAATCTTTTGTTATTTTAAATATTTGGGTGAGTCACCGCCTTTTACAACTTTAGTCCCTGCCCCCTGTAAAATTCCAGTACTTTCATTTTAAAAACATAGTCAAACTGGTTCAGTACACTTTCCAGTTTGGCCCTAAACAAATTATTTTGGTTGGTGATCAGTTCAAAAGTGCTTAGCATACCTACCTCATACCGTTTTTGGGCAAACTCGAAAGAGCGTTGAGAGGTGGCTACAATTTTTTCGCTGGCAGTGAATTTTTCCATTGCTACAGTGGCCGCGTTATAAGCCTGGTAAATATCCTGTTTTATTTTTTGATTGTCGCCTTCCTTTTGAAGTTGTACAATTTGGATATTGAATTTACTGCGTTGCCAGCTGGTGCGTGCCTGCGCTGCATTAAAGATGGGCACACTGAGTGACAATCCCACTGATTGTCTGAAATTCAGGTTAACCTGGTCAAAAAATGCGGAATTGCCGTAGCTATAGCTGGTAAAAGGCTGGTTGGGAAAAACGGAATAGTCCGTACCTCCTACAGATACCTTTCCAATGGGTGCCAAGATTTGGCGCGAACTAGTAATTTCTTTGGCTCTGCTATTGAAGCCTGAACCCAGACTACCAAAGGCGGAAAAAGTGGGATACATTCTTCCGTGGGCAGCTTCGGCTGTTTTTTGGGCGGCTTTAAGCTTAAAATCATTTACGCGTTGCTGTGGTAGATTTACCAAAGCCAATGCAATAACCGCTTCCGGCTGAAGGTCGGCGATGGGCTCTACGGGTATTAGTTCAACTGGGGGTACGTCTATTTCAAAGGGTTCCGAAGCGTCGAAGTTCATACTTGATTTCAACAGCAGGGTGGCCTGTTGGGCGTTTCCCCGGGCGCTGATATAGCTGGCGCTGTCGCGGGCCTGCTGTGCTTCCAGCTCGGCGGCATTGAGTTCGGGCAGCGAGCCTGCATTTACTAGTTTGCGGGTATAGGCAAGCTGTTCCTTGGTTTGTTGCAACTGCACGCGGGCAATATTTTGCTGCTCCTTGGCTAATAGCACTTGTAGGTAACCGTTAGCAACAGTAAGGGCGATGTCGTTTTTGAGTTTGTCGATACCGGCATTGGCCGCCTGTAGCTCCCATTGGTTGGCCAAGATGGTGTTCTTTTTGCTGTACCAGTTAAAGATGTCTGCACTGGTTTGCAGTTGCAGCCCCGAGCTCACATAGTTTTGGGTAATCAAACTAAAGGTGGTAGGATCCTGGTTGCGCCCACTGCTGAAGCCGGTATTGCCGCTAAAATTGGCACCCGGGTACTGGCTGAGCTTGCTTTGGTTGTAGGTAAGTGCAGAGATGGAAGCCTGCACAGCTAGCTGTTTTACGCTGATATTGTTGGCCATGGCATAATCTACAATCTTGCGCAAATCCCATTTTACCTGACTGAAGCCAACCAAATGGGATATAACCAATACTAACAAGAACAATATTTTTTTCATGTATGTCTTTTGTGTTTTTGTGTAAAGCCTGCCGCTCATCGATTGATTTACCCTTGCTTCATTTTCTGCCGCAAAATTATCATTTAACCGACATTAATGGCAGAAATTTTTATGAGTATCCATTTTATAAGGATGTAAGGTATTTTTAGGGGGGTACTAACGGAGATGAGTGTGGTTATTTGCTCGGTTACCTTTTTAAAAGGAGACTGTTGATCTCTGCTACGTTCTTGAGCTGAATAGTCAATTCCCTTATTTCTTCCCTCAAAAATTCTATGGTATGTTCGTATTTGTCTTTTTCGTCGGGCGGCATAGCTTTTTTGGTTTCAAGAAAATTCACTGTATGGTGGGGTAAAATGCCATTAGTGAAATTATCAGTTTCGGAAGTACTGTCGGTATAAAATTGGCTGCTGGACACACCATAGTGCTTGGCCAATTTTTCGGCTGCGGTATAGCTCAGTTTCGTTTTTCCATTTTCAAGGTCACTATAGTTAGCTTGGCTCATTCCAAGCAAGTCTGCGACTGTTTTTTGTTTTAGCTCATGTAAGTTTCTAAAATAGCGAAGGAGTGTAGCAATCATGTAAATTATATTTTATAAGGATGAAGTTATAAAATATTAAATTAAAAAATAATTATATATGTATTTTCTGAGTAGATTTAAATAATAATTGATTTCCTGTTAAAAATTGTATTAAAAAATAAAACCACAGGTACATTATTTCGATGGCCATTGAATACAGGATATTACTGCTGCGAACCTGTATAAAATAAGCGCGGTTTTATTTATTATAAAAATTTAAAAAAATGGAACAAACATTTGATTTAAAAAAAATGGGGCTTGCCCCAATGACTGGGGAAGAAATGCGGGATGTTGATGGGGGGTTTTTGGGACTTGATGATTTTCTTTTATTGGGAATAGCAACTCTTGTTACTGCGGTTTATGAAATGGGGAAGTCATACGGAGCTAAATTAGCTCGAGCAGAAATGAAATAATTATTTTCACAACAAAAACAAAAAAATGAGTAGCGAAAATTTAAAAGCACAGTTTAATTCATTAAAAGTTGATGAATTAAGTCTCTCCGAAATGAAAGATATTAATGGAGGAGGTAGTTGGATTGAGGTAATAGGAATCGCAGTTATTTCATCAATAGGTCTAGTGTTTGCTGTTGGATCTGTTGTTGGATATGTAATTGAGAAAAATTCAAGGTAGGGGTTTCCAAGAGTGTAAACTAAATTTTCAATTTAGTTTACACTCTAAATTGAAAATGGCATATGAAAGAGTCAATAATAAGAATAACAGTAATGGTATTATTTTTTTTAATATTTATTATCCCTATTTATAACAAGGGTAAGCAATACGGAAAGAAATTATACAATCAAAGTAACGGAATTAAAAAGTGATACATTAACAATTGGCCTCGCTGAGTCCAAATCATAAGTGTAATCTTTTTATTGGTATGTAAAAATTGCACTTATTACTTGAACTTACAAATTGATAATAGTGAAATAAATTTCTTTTCATAAATATATTATGAGACGATATAAATTAAGGAGAAGGATTTTACACTATTTTAAAAATATTTTTATCTAATGAATTTCAATTCAATTTTTTACAACTCAGAAATCAGCCGAAAACAGATTTTCGTCTATTGTTTAGTGGTGGCATCTTTAGAGGCTTCCATCGAATTCATACCATATATCAAACTTGATATTTAAGGAAAATCTCCCGGCATTATTCGTCCAGGGCATAAAAAAAAGAAGCTTAGATCGTCTGTTAGTAAGGTAATTAATAGTATCTGTTTTACGGAAGGAGATACAGTTCGTAAGGGAGATGTAATCATACAACTTCGAAAGCAAACTATTGCCATATGAAAAGCATCAATGATTTCGCCAGTTTTCAGAATATTTTTTTTTATTGCGGATATTAAAAAAACGAGCAAATAAAATCATTTTTCAAGAGCAATCTGTTTTATTACCCTTTTCATTTTTTCAAAATGAACAATTGTCTTACTTGATAAATATTTAATTAATTGAAAAAGATGGAAAGTAAGTCAGTGTTAAAAATTATTTTCTTCATACTAATATTTGACAGCTTGTCCCATATTTATCAGGTAAAAAGAAATTATTTAAATTTAAATACATTACAAATAATTTCCTTAATTTCTTTTAGAGTAGTATTGATTTTATCAATTTCCTATTTCCTTTTTAAAAAATCCAATTAGCTTAAAATTTTCTTTAAAAATATTTAAATGACCCTCATGATGATATTTTAAAATAGAATAGTTCGTTTTTATTTACTGTGAAAAGTTAAAAAAATGATTCAGAAATTCGAGTTAAAAAAATAGGAATTGCTTCAATTTCTGAGGGAGAAATGCAAAAGATTGAAGGAGTTTTTTTTCAATTGTAATTTATGGGGTTATGGTTTTAGCCGCTTCAGAAACGGCTGGTTTTTTTCTTACAGGAGTTGGAATTGGAGCAGCAATGGCAAGGTGTAAAAAAGAATTTCATTAACTAATTTATTAATTTAAAATAATTTTAAAATGGTAGCATTAAAAATTGTCGGATTTACCGATTTGTCTGAAAAAGAATTGTTTGAGACAGAAGAGGGGATAACCCCTATTGATGTAGCAGCTGCAGTTGGGTATGGAATTTATAAACTAGTAGATTGGGCTACATCATGAAAATAATAGTTTCATTATTGTCCAAGTATTGGCTTTATTTATTTTTAACTGGGGTTCTAATTGGAGCTTTGGTGGCCCATACTCAAAAAATCCACTCATCGATTTGAGTGAATTTAACTAATAAAAAAACTGAGATACTATCTTTTTTGAAGGCAGTATTTTTCTGGTTTTATAAACGCTAAATTATTTCCCAACTTTTATTTATTCAGCAATGAATTTTATCAATTCATCAGATACTAGTATTACTTACAACACAGAAATCAGCCGAAAGCAGACTTCCATCTACTGGTTAGTGCTAGCATTTTTGGTGGCTTCCATCGCATCTCTCCCCTTTATCAAACTTGATATTTCAGTAAAATCTCCCGGCATAATCCGTCCAGTGGATGAAAAAACGGAGCTTAGGTCATCTGTTAGTACGGTAATTGACAGTGTCTATTTTAAGGAAGGAGATACAGTCCATAAGGGGGATATAATCATACAACTTCGAAAGCAAAATATTGGCATAAAGAAAAGCATGAATGATTTTGCCATCTTACAAAACAACCAGTTTATTGCCGATTTAAAAATATTGACCAAATCAAATCATTTTTCATCGGCGACTATCTCCAGTTTAAATAGCCCAGTTTACAAACAACAATCTAGCCGCTTTGCATTTCAGCTGTCTGAATTAAATGCACAGCAAAAAAAAGTTAATAGGGAGTTGTATGTAGATTCAATATTGATGGCTGATAAAATCATCTCATTAAAAGAGATGTTTGACAAGCAAATTGAACATGAAAAATTAGCTGCTAATATACGCGCTACCCGCGAACAGCAAATAGCTATCTGGCAACAAGATCTTTCAAAGTATCAATTGGAAAAAAGTCAGTATGAAAATGCCAATTCTCAGTTGAATGAGGATAGTAATTTTTATTCTATTAAGGCTCCAATAACAGGGGTTTTGCAAAATTTTAATAAATTTTACCCCGGCAGTTTGGTGCAGGCTGGGGAAGTGCTAGCAGTTGTCTCACCCCAGGCCACCCTAGTAGCAGAATGCTTTGTAAATACTAGAGACGTTGGCTTCTTAAGGTCAAAGCAAACTTCTCTGTTTCAGATAGCCGCTTTTGATTATAATTATTTTGGCATCCTTACGGGAAAAATACTTTCCATTGACAATGATTATACCGTGATTGAAAACCAGCCTTCCTTTAAAGTACGTTGCATGTTGGATAGTCAGCAATTGCATTTGAAAAATGGATTCAAAGGAAATCTTAAAAAAGGGATGACCTTACAGGCGAGATTTGTGGTGGCTAGAAGAAGTCTTTGGGAGTTACTTTTCGATAAGGTGGATGATTGGGTAAACCCAATTAGGGCCTAGATTTCTAATTGAAATGTATGGCAAATTCAAGAATGCTAGCTGAAATATAATATCATTTGATGCGATAAGTTATTCAGCTGGTTTAGCTGGATATATAGGGGCTTAAATAATCTAGTCTTTCAAATAATTAAACATACGAGTTAGCTTAAAAAATATCATTGGCTAACGGCTAATTATTTGTTTTATTCCACAAACGCCTAGATAAATATTAATGTGATCCAACAGGCTATCGATACTAAAATATATGCAGTATGAGTTTACGAAAAAATATCAAAATCAAACAACGTGATATTACCGATTGCGGTGCGGCTTGCCTGGCTTCTGTTGCAGCTTTTTATAAGTTAAAACTTCCGGTAAGCAGAATAAGGCAATATGCGGGTACCGACAAAAGAGGCACCAATGTACTAGGATTAATTGAGGCTGCTGAATTGCTAGGATTTCAGGCAAAGGGGGTGAAAGGCACATTTGAGAGTCTTTCAAAAATCCCCATGCCTTCCATTGCGCATGT
>CANIMM010000170.1 GCA_947468255.1 Chitinophagaceae bacterium
GAAAAATTTCAAAATGGCACTAAATCTGTTGCTTTAGCAGTGGCTTCTGCTACCGCCCAAGGTGCATTCAGCTTAGTGGGTGGGGGCGATAGTGTGGCAGCGGTGAATAAATTTGAATTGGCCAATCAAGTTAGTTACGTAAGTACCGGTGGCGGAGCCATGCTGGAATATTTTGAAGGAAAAGTACTGCCGGGAATAGCAGCCATCAGTGGGTAACTATCCCTTAAGACTACTTCAAAATTGAAGTTTTTCGTGGGTTTATTTCTATAAGTTAAATCGTATAGTGAACCTCAATTGTCAATGTTTTGTTATTATCACACTGGGGACATAATTATTCTCCATTATGGTTTGAAAATCATTATTTTTAATATAAATAAAATCAATCAAATATGAAACGTACAGGATTATTAATAACATTAGGGGTCCTTATAATTATTGGATTTCTAGGATGCAATGGGTATAATGGTTTAGTAAAGCAAGATGAGTCACTAAAAAATGCCTGGAACAATGTGCAAACAGAATACCAAAATAGGGCTGATCTAGTAGGTAATTTAGTAAATACAGTGAAAGGGGCTGCTAATTTTGAGCAAAAAACATTAACCGATGTAATTGCTGCTAGGTCTAGGGCTACCAGTGTAAATATTAATGCAAATAACCTTACCCCTGAAAAAATTGCTGAATTTCAGGCTGCCCAAGGACAGTTAAGTGGTTCATTAAGTCGTTTATTGGCAACGGTTGAATCATACCCAACTTTGAAGGCAACTGAAAATTTCACTCGTTTGCAGGGGCAACTGGAAGGTATTGAAAACGGTATTAAAAATTCCCGTAAAGTATTTAATGATGAGGTGAATTTGTACAATACCAAAGTGCGTTCTTTCCCGATGAATATTTTGGGAGGCTTATTTGGATTTAAACAAAAGGAAGGATTTAAAGCAGAAGCTGGAGCAGAAAAAGCCCCTGAAGTTAAATTCTAATTAATCCGGGGATGACCAAACAGCGCAATACAGGTTACATTATTGGAGGAATATTCCTCCTACTGCTAATCTATGGGGTAGTAACATTTAACTCGCTCGTTCAGCAAGAGGAAAAAGTAAAACTTCAATGGAATGAAGTTCAAAATGCCTACCAGCGAAGACTTGATTTTATTCCCAACGTAGTGAATATTGTTAAGGGGCAGGCAGGGTTTGAGCAAGAAACACTGGTTAAAATAACTGAAGCAAGAGCCAAAGCTTCCTCCGTTACTATTTCATCGGGTGATTTATCTGCCGAAAAATACAACCAACAAATTGCAGCCCAGAATGAATTGGCTACTGCAACCAACCGGCTGGTAGTTTCGGTGGAAAAATATCCTGAACTGAAAGGGACGGCCGCTTTTGAAGGGTTGCAAACTCAATTGGAGGGTACTGAGCGAAGGATAAAAATTGCCCGCAAAGATTTTAATGCAGCAATTGCTGGTTATAATAGTTCTGTGAAAAGTTTTCCTACAAAACTGGTAGCAGGTATTTTCGGGTTTCAGCCTAAGGAAGGTTTTCAGTCGGATGCAGGTGCGGAAAAAGTAGTAGAAATTAAATTTAATTAATTACCGTGGGAATATTTTCCTTTTTTAAAAAGAAAGCTTTTTTTTCTGAGCAAGACCAGGCTCGGATAGTAGCGGCGATTGCGACTGCAGAAAAGTCGACTAGCGGAGAAATTAGACTATATGTAGAAAGTAAAAATCCTTATATGGACCCATTGGAAAGGGCTGGAGAAATCTTTTTTCAATTGCAAATGGAACATACCGATAATCGCAATGGAGTGCTTTTGTACATTGCGATGAAGGATCGCGAACTGGCTTTGTTTGGAGATGGGGGAATTCACAAAAAGGTGGGATCTGACTATTGGAAAAATGCCGTTCAAAATATGATTGGCCAGTTTGCTGATCAGCACATTGCTAGTGGAATAGTGCAATGTGTTCTTCAAGTTGGTCAAACATTAAAGGAAACCTTCCCTTATGATTCCTCCACCGATAAAAATGAGTTGTCCGACGATATTGTATTTGGCAAATAGCACAGCAGGCAGTTTTCATTTAAGTGCAATATTTTAATACATATTTAAATATTCAATAACAATTATTTCTCTTGGGAGAATGGGTATGAAAAAAATCACTTACACATTACTGTTATTCTTTACCGCCATAGGTTCTTTTGCCCAACAGGGGCAAGGGTTTTCGATGGAGCAGGTAATTAAAACAGCTCCTAATCCCCAAAAGTTGGTAAATGATTTCGCCAATATTTTAACCGCCGATCAGCAGCAGGCACTCGAAAGAAAACTAACCTTATTTAGTGATAGCACTTCCAATGAAATAACGGTGGTAATTGTGCCGTATTTGGATGGGATGGATCCAGCGGATGCTGCCATTGCCATTGGAAGGACTTGGGGTGTAGGAGGAAAAAAGAATAATAATGGGGTGGTGTTATTGATTTCAGTCGAAGACAGGAAATTAAATATCTCACCTGGATATGGGCTGGAGAAATCACTTCCTGATATTACCTGTCAGCAAATAATTAAAAATATTATCGTCCCTAACTTTCGTGGCAAAGATTTTTATCGTGGTATAGAGGAAGGTACAGACGCAATTGTGCAGGCTACTAAAGGGGAGTTTAAAGCAGATCCGAATTATGCTAAAAGGGGACGTCCTGGAGGAATTGCTAAATTAATTTTCTTTGTACTTATCATAATTGTTTTTTTAGCAGTTAGTTCAGGTGGCCGTGGTGGCGGCGGATCCTTTATGAGTAGCGGAGGGGCATTTCTACTAGGCAGTTTGCTCGGGGGTGGGGGAAGAGGTGGTGGTGACTATGGAGGTGGCAGTAGCTCAGGAGGTTTTGGCGGTTTTGGCGGCGGAAGTTTTGGCGGGGGTGGCAGCAGCGGAAGTTGGTAAAAATAAAAAAAAAAGTATAAAAAATCCCGGCTAAAAGGCCGGGATTTTGATGGAGTCATTATTTTTTGTAGAAAAAATTATTTAAATACCTGTGAAATATACTCAGCTACTACGCCAGGTTTGGCTTTCGAAATTTTATCAAGTCCTTTCTTAAAATTGGCATCTGTAAAGCTTCTATACTGCTCAGGAATAAAACTCCTGAATTCTATGATATAATCAATCCCCTGTTTTACTTTTTTTACATCGGTTACTTTTACAAGGTAATCACAAAATGCAATGGTCATTTGTAATTTATCTTGGCTGGCAGGGGCATCATTGTACCGCTCAGCAATAAAAGTAAAGTCATCTTCGGTTCCATTTGCTATTAAAATTGCACTAACCACTTCCCCCAAAGCACCTTTTGCATCTGAACTGTATTTTTTCGCGAGTTCATAGGATTGAGTGGGGGCCAGTGAACTTAACCCTTCCAATGCAGCACCTGCAACGCTGTAGGAAGAATCTGCTATCAATTTATTATAAAGTGGTTGGTATTGTAAATCCTTGGTACTCGCCAAAAAAAGTAGCGCCGAGGCTTTTGTTTTTTTATGCTTTTCGGTGCTGGCGATCAACTCGATTTCGCTGAGAATTTTTTTATCTTTCGCAAATTTCGATTTAGCCAACTCATCAATACTTAATTTCCGTAAACCTGCATAGGCATCGTTGAGTCCAAGTTTTACCTCCTGCATATTTTTTTTGATAAAAAAATCTAGCGCCTCTTTCCTATCTAAATACTTGGGAGCATGCTTGTATTGAAAAATGAACTGATCGGATGTTTTGTTGTCTGTTTTATCCCATAGCAATGTTTTATCTGCATCTACATTCACCAAATCAGGAGTTGTATTGCTGTTAAAGGCGAAACTGTCCGACCTGTTATTCATCCATACCTGGTAGCGGGTTTTGGTGCCACCTGTATATACGTCAATTGCAATGGGTAGTTTAAATACTTTTTCTCCTAGTTGTGTTTGTTTGATATTAACCGTTACCGTTGCATTTGCTGCATTGTATTGATAATTGATTTCAACTTTAGGGTGCCCACTACCATAATACCATTGGTTCCAAAACCAGTTCATATCTTTCCCGGTTATTTCTTCAAAAGCTAATCTTAGCTGTGTTGCTTCTCCCGCTTTAAATTTATTGGTAGTCAAATAATTATTGAGGGATTTAAAAAAAGCATCATCACCCACAAAATTGCGAAGCATGTGTAATATCCTTCCTCCTTTATTATAACTTACTGCATCAAACATATCTTCCTTGTCTGCATACTTAAAGCGGACTAGGTCCTTATTTTGACTGCCGCTTCGTAAATAACCCACCATATCTTCTAAGTTATGTTCGTCAGCGGCATCTTTCCCATATTTGAACTCATCCCATAAGTATTCGCTATAATTGGCAAAGCTTTCATTTAATGTAAGGTTACTCCAACTTTCAGCAGTGACCAAATCGCCAAACCATTGGTGAAACAATTCATGCGCAATGGTTTCTTCCCAAGCATTGCCATCAGTCAATTGTCTTGAATTTTGATAAGCACTTTCCTGGTGAAGGGTGGCCGATGTATTCTCCATAGCACCACTAACATAATCCCTACCTACCATTTGCGAATATTTGGCCCAGGGATATTCAATACCAAGTTTGGTTGAGTAAAACTGGATCATCTCAGGTGTATTTCCAAAAACACCTTTTGCATAAGGTGCTTCTTTTTTCTCTACATAATAATTCACTTCTTTTCCTTTGTAGGAGTCTTTGATAATGGCAAAGTCGCCTACTCCCATAAAAAATAAATAGGGCGCATGGGGTAAATCCATTCTCCAGTAATCTGTGCGGGTGTCATCCGTATTTTTCTTTTGACTGATTAATTTGCCGTTGCTAAGGGTTATATATTTTGCCGGAACAGTCATGTAAATTTCTTCCGTTGACTTTTGATTGGGCTTATCAATGGTGGGCATCCACACACTATTGGCCTCTGTTTCACCCTGCGTCCAAATTTGAACTGGCTTATCTTTATCTTCCCCTGTGGGATTAATGAAATACAAACCTTTTGCATCGGTGATGGCGGCACTACCTTCTACTTTTAGCTCGTTGGGTTTGGAGGTGTAGTCGATATAAACGGTATATTTTTCGCCTCCTTTATACAGCCTATCCAATCTTATAAAAAGTTGAAGCCCATCATATGTAAATTTCAAAGCTGATTTTATAAGCCCTTTTACAATGGATACCTCATTAATTTGCATTCCTTTTGCATCTAGGGTTAACGAGTCGGTTGCATAAAAGTGAGGCTGCAGCGTAATCGAAGCTTTCCCATACATCCAGGATTTAAGGTAATCAAATTTCACCTCCAATTTGGTATGAACTAGTTCATTGGTTTTTGGATGGCTTTCCCGATATATCTTTTCCCAGGAGCTATCACTTACTTTTTTTGGGGATTGGGCACTTGCAACCCCCATTCCAATAAAAAGGGTTGTTAGCAGTAATAATTGCTTCATAGTAACTTTATTTATTGTAAAAGTAGGGGGTCTTCTGATAAGGCACAACCATTTTTTTGATAAATGGTAAATCCATCACTATAATGAGTAATTTTGTGCTTTAAGCAAATCAAAGCATGAAGTATTTATCCGTTGCATTTCTTACTCTTTTTCTTTTTTTATTGCCAGGGCTAAAAGCCCAGCAAAATCATTTTATTTATATTCAGAATGAAACTCATCAAGCTTTTTATGTCAAACTAGATAAAAAGCTTTTTAGTTCTTCTACTTCGGGATATGTGATTCTACCTAAGCTTAAAGATGGTAGTTACAAGCTTACCATAGGTTTTCAAAAAACTGGGGTGGGGGAGCAAAATATGCTTTGTACAATTGACAAAACAGATATTGGCTTTCTATTGAAAAATTTCGGTACTAAGGGTTGGGGGTTATTCAATTTACAAACCTTGGATGTAATAATGGATAATACTTCAGCCAGTTCTACTAATGTGTCTGTTGTTAATAAAACGGATGCTTTTTCAAATATGCTTTCCGAAGTAGTGAATGATTCTTCTATTCGACAAGTCGAAACATATATTGTTGAAGCCAAAAAAATGGATGTTAAAGAGCAGGAAAAAAAGCCTGCGGGTATAGCCATTGTTCAGCAGGCACCTGCCAAACTAACCACCACCAAGCCAATACCTGCAATAGTCTCAGCCTCTGAGCTTGCAAGCAGCAATTCAGCAGTGGCAGTGAGCGAACAGCAGGTTGCAATTAGTTATTCAAAGTCCACCGTTCGTTTGATAAAAAAAGGTGAGGATGGAACATCGATGACTTTTGTAGATGAAACTAAAGGGAATAGTGATACCATTCGAGTATTCATTCCTGTTGAAAATTTTTCATCCTCGGCAGTTGTTGAAGAAAAGCTTAGCCCAGTTGAAATACCAGTTAAAGAGCCTAAGCTAGTAGCTTTGGCAAAGGAAGATAAAATGGGGAGTAGCCGTTTTCTTGATATTGAGCTACCTGTAAGTAATGGCCTTTCAGTGGAAAAAAAGCAGGTGCCCGAAAACGAGACCATTGAGAACAAGGAGTTGAGTAAGGTACTTGTTAAAAAAGAGCCAGATAATCCGCAGGTAAAGGTGGTACACCAGCCTCTAATGATTAATTCCGATTGTAAAATCCTTGCCACGGAAGAGGACTTTATGAAGTTGCGAAAAAAAATGGCAGCAGCTAATAATGACGAGGATATGTTAAAGATTGCTAATAAATCGTTGAAAGCAAAGTGTTATTTGGTTGAACAGATTAAAAATTTGAGCGTATTGTTTTTAAAAGATGCTGGTAGGTTTGCATTTTTTGACAATGCTTATCCATTTGTCTTTGATTCACACAATTTCGGGATATTACAAAACCAGTTAATGGAAACCTATTATATCAATCGTTTTCAGTTACTGATTCGTCACTAAAAAATGCGCTCAATTGACAGATA
>CANIMM010000171.1 GCA_947468255.1 Chitinophagaceae bacterium
AATAACAACTGGGCTGCAAATACAATCATCGCAACAAAACTGATAAACTCATTGAGGCCACCAAACATTTTGAAAGATTCCCAAGAAGAGAAATCATAATAACGACGAGGCATACCTGCCAATCCTTCATAATGCATTGGCCAGAAAATCAGATAAGCACCCGCTAGTGTAACCCAAAAATGAATATAAGCGAGTGTATTGTTTAAGAAGCGACCATACATTTTAGGAAACCAATGGTAAACCCCGGCAAACATACCCATAAATGAAGCCACCCCCATTACGATATGGAAATGCGCAACTACAAAATAAGTATCATGTAAATGGATATCTAGCGCTGAGTTACCCAAGAAAATACCAGTTAAACCACCACTGATAAAGAAACTTACAAAACCGATGGCAAATAACATAGCCGGTGTAAAGCGGATATTGGCACGCCATAATGTAGTGAGCCAGTTAAACACTTTAATAGCAGATGGAACAGCAATTAATAAAGTAAGCAATACAAAGAAAGCTCCTAAGAATGGGTTGAGTCCGGTAACAAACATATGATGCGCCCAAACCAAAAATGCAAGAATCGCAATTGCGAATAAAGATCCTACCATGGCCATATAACCAAAGATAGGTTTACGACTATTTACAGAAATAATCTCAGACGACATACCCATTGCAGGCAGCAAAATAATGTATACTTCCGGATGACCCAGGAACCAAAATAAATGTTGGAAAAGAATGGCACTTCCACCTTCGTTGGGTAATATTTTACCATTCACAACGATATCACTTAGGAAGAAACTAGTACCTAGGTTTCTATCAAATAAAAGTAAGATTGCGCCCGACAATAAAACAGGGAAAGACAAAACGCCCAACACTGCAGTAAAAAACAATGCCCAAATAGTTAAAGGCAAACGAGTCATACTCATACCCTTGGTACGCATATTCAATATAGTGGTGATATAATTTAATCCTCCTAACAATGAGCTAACCACAAACATGGCCATACTCGCTAACCAAAGATCCATTCCAATTTTTGAACCGCTAGAAGCATCTCCCAAAGCACTCAATGGAGGATAGATCGTCCAACCGCCACTAGCAGGGCCTGTTTGAACAAACAAAGAAGAGAACATAATAATAGACGCTAAAAAGAAAAACCAATAGCTCAGCATATTCAACATTGGCGAAGCCATATCCCTTGCACCAATTTGTAATGGAATTAGAAAGTTGGCAAAGGTTCCGCTTAATCCAGCAGTTAAAACGAAGAACACCAAAATAGTGCCATGCATGGTAACCAAGGCATAGTAAAATTCAGGTTGCAATTTTCCACCTTTGGCCCAATGGCCCAACAAATCTTCCAACCAAGGAAACGTGGAGTTGGGATAACCCAATTGTAGGCGAAACAATACAGAAAACAATCCGCCAATAATTGCCCAGATCATTCCAGTTATTAAAAATTGTCGAGCGATCATTTTATGATCCTGACTAAATACATACTTACTGATAAATGTTTCATGATGATGTTCATGATGTGCTTCATGAACTCCATGAACTTCTGCTTCGTGTACTGTTGCTGTGTTACTCATTGTACTGTCTTATTTTCTATAACAAATTAATTACCTGCAGGCATTATAGCGGCAAGGGAAGCTTTACTTTTTGTAGTATCGGTTGAATTGGCTGCACTAGGTGCACCTGGCTTTTTATCAGGAAAAATGGTCCAATATTCAGGTTCAAGTGTTGCCAAGTATTTCAAATATTCCTCCGGTGTATCTACTACAATTACACCCCGCATAGAAAAGTGACCTTTTCCACACATCTGATCACAACTAATTTCATATACGAAATTTGGATTGCCGGTACGCACCTTCATTTCCTCGGTAGTGTAAAGCGGTGTAAACCATAAAGTGGTAGGTATACCTGGAACTGCATCCATTTTCATTCTGAAATGAGATAATCCTACATCATGTATTACATCCTGTGCATTGATAACAAACTTAACTGGTCTTCCTACTGGAATATGAACAGTAGCAGGTACATGGATATCATCCAAGCTAGCCGGATCATTAAAATCTACTCCCAAAGAATTAGAACCTTTGGTAAGCCGGTAATCTTTTTTTCCTAATATTTTATCCGGACCCGGATAGCGGAATTCCCATCCAAATTGATGGCCTGTAACTTCAATCACCACCGAATTTTGCGGAGCTTCTCCTGTAATCTTGAACCAGTATTTTAAACCAAAAACCACCAATACAGTTAAGAAAATTGCAGGAACCGTGGTCCATAACAATTCTAACTTCGTATTGTGAGGAAAATAATAAGCCTTGCGGTCATCTTTTTCCTGGTATTTAAAAGCAAACCAAAATAAAAGGATCTGGGTAATGAAAAACACCACGCCGGTAACAGCGATGGTAATGTACAACATCAGATCAATTTTTTCGCCCATTTCAGAAGCTGCGCCCTGTACAAACAATGTTTTGCCGTAGTACAAACTGTTGCACCACCAGCAACCAATAATACCCAACACCAGGAACGCTATCAGAAGAAAGGCATTGATCCTGTTGTTTTGTTTGCGCGCTTTTTCTTCGCCCTTTAAAACACTCACATACTCACTAGCTTTCGAAATTTGAAAGATGACTATGAAAATCATTATTACGATCGCTATCAACAAAATATTTGTCATGTTGCAAAATTATTTTCAGTATTGGTTAATCGGTTAGTTTGTTTAAAAGACTTTTCAAATAATCTATATTAAATGATACAGTCCTGTATTTTTTAAAGTCAACTGTTCTCATCCAGTCGACTTATTTATTAAGTGTGATGTATAATACTTTCTTTTAGGAAAGGGTGATTTTTGGCTGTAATTGGATTACTGCTCAAGTACACACCTACTCTCCACATAATGATGCCTATAAATAAAGCCGCAATGCCAAATTCAAAAGGCATCAAAGCTGCATGGCTTCCCAAAGTGCCTGGCATTACCATTTGCCAAAAATCAATCCAATGTCCAAAAATAATTAACGCCGCCATAAATGTTACCATTGTCCAGTTACGCTTGGTACTTTTTTTCATGAATATCAATAAAGGGCAAACGAAATTCAGTACAAGGTTAAGGAAAAATATTCCACGGAATGGTCCCTGTAAACGCATCTTGAAATAACCAGTTTCTTCAGGAATATTGGCATACCAGATCAGCATGTATTGAGAGAACCAAAGGTAGGTCCAGAATACAGAAAAAGCGAACATGAATTTACCGATATCATGCAAATGCTCGTCGGTAACATATTCCAACTGACCTTTATTTTTAAGAAATACAATATAAAGTGCTATCAGTGACATGCCGGCCACAAATGAACTGGCAAAAGTATACCAGCTAAACATGGTGCTATACCAATGTGCATCAATACTCATAATCCAAAGCCATGGAATGGTAGACCCTACGGATAAACCAAAGAATACGATGAATAAGGAAGCCCAAAGGATATTTTTATTGATCCATTTTTTTCCAGTTTCATAATCCATTGGACCACTAGCATCACTTTCCAAACTAAAAGACCTCATCTTTCTGCCAATAAACCACCAAAGGAAAATAGTAACCGAGCTCCAAACAGTAAAGAAAACAGGGTTTAAGAAACCTTTTTTACCATTTAATATTTTATCAAATTTAGGAGAGGTAGGGTCGTATAATTCAGGATCAACCCAATGAAATATATCTGTTCTGCCGCCCCAAATGATCGACATTAAAATTACAAAAGTGATGATGCCTAAAACAGGTACTACACTCGAGATTGCTTCCGGCACTCTCTTTAATGCAACCTGCCAACCACCCATTGCCAAAGTAGTTACGCCAATAAAAAACATACTTGCATTCGTAATCAACAAGAAGAATACACTGTTTTGCAATAAAACAGCCCAAAAACGGGTACTGTTTATATTTTCACCATGGCCTGCATGCTCAAAAGGATGAAATGCTATAAAGCCATATAGCAAAGCAATTAAACCGGCGCCGATAAGGCCCATTGTCCACTTCTTATAATTTTCCGGTAATTCGAATGATTTAGACATCTAAACTTGTATTTATAGTGAATGCTTTTAAATTATTTTTTTACTACTGCGCTGTCTGCTTTTGGAGCAACGCTTACTGCACCTTTAGCAGGGGCAGCTTTTGGTTGTAATGTTCTGACATATTGAATAATCTGCCAACGTTGTTGTCTGCTCAATTGTGGAGCATAGCTTCCCATATTATTTTTTCCATATTGAAGAGAATGAAACATGGTTCCATCTGCCATAGCCACATAGATTGGTAAGGTAAGATTGGCAATTGCGCCAATTTTTCCGGACGTGCTAAGCGGGCCGTCGCCTTGTGCACCAGCACCATGACAAATGGCACAATTAATATTGAATAACCTTGCAGCTTCTAAGCTATCCTTGGTAACCAATGGAGGCAAGGGGTTTATAACCTGAGCGCTCATCGCATAGCCCAAAGAGTCGTTAGGAAGCGTGTAGGGAAAAAGCTCTCCTCTTCCGATAGTTCCTTCAACCGGCTTTCTATTGTAAAAAATTTCATCCCCCGGATTTTTAGCATCGGTAGTAAAAAACGCAGAGTCTAAGGGCGCATAAGTTTCCAATGCACGGCTATACGTCATATCGGGCATATATATTTTACCGGGTATGCGCTTGTTCTCGCAGCCTGTCATTACAGCTAACCCTGCAACTGAAAATAATAAAACGGTTATAATCGTATTTTTTTTCATTCTTTCTATTTTTTCCTGCCCTTCCTTTCACTGAAATTTAGGGGGCGGATCTTACAAACTTTTATATTTCAACCTAAGATTTTGACAAAGCTTACACTCAAAATAATTCAACGCTCGTTGGGGACTTAAAATTTAATATCCCTTTTCAGTGTCTGCGTATAATTTCTGCACTCTATCATATCTGCCAATCCACCATCCTGTTTCGGCATGTTGTGTATTGATCTCTATTGCTCCTGCTTTTTCCAAAAAAGCAGTAACCTCTGCTTCGTTTGTTTTTTCGGTACACTCAATCGCCATTACAAATAAATCATCGGTGGCCCTAGGATGAAAATGATGTTTTTTTACAAAAGGCGATAACTGGCATAGATAACAAAAGGTAAGTACCATGCCTACAGCCGCAAATAAAACCGTCAACTCAAAAGTGATCGGTATCCATGCTGGTAAAGCAAAATGTGGCTTTCCCCCAATATTCAAGGGCCAGTCTTTGGTAAAGATCCAGCTAATGCAGGTTAATGCAGTGGTAGTGCCCGTGATGCCGTAAATAAAGCCTGCAGTATGTAAACTCGTCTCTCTTAATCCCATCGCATGGTCCAAACCATGAACTGGAAAGGGAGTGTATACATCATGGATTTTGTAACCTGCACGGCGAACATTCTTCACCGCAGGAAACAATACCGCTTCATCTTCGAAACATCCTACAACAAATTTTTTAATTCCTCCAGCCATAAAATTTAACTTTTAACCTCCGGGCTTACCCATTGGCTTTTTGATGATTATATACGCTTCAAATAATTAGTTCTTTCCAATTACTCCCACCCTACAAAAAGTATGGAAGCAATTTTTAATGTGCGTGTTCCACTTCGTCAATATAAAACTTCTCCGCATCCGCCTTCTCTATATCTGTCATTTTGTGTTTGTAATTTTCACCGCTGGTCTTCAATACCGCTTTGATTTCGGCCACTGCAATCACAGGGAAATATTTTGAAAACAAGAAGAAGCAAGTAAAGAACAAGCCAAAAGTTCCCAGATAAAAACCAATTTCCCAAATAGAAGGACTGTAATACGTACTCCAAGAAGAAGGTAAATAATCACGGTAAGTGGAGGTAACGATAATAACAAAACGCTCGTACCACATACCAATATTTACGATGATACTCATGAAGAAAGTGAAAGCGATATTCCTTCTCAATTTTTTGAACCAGAACATTTGGGGAGACACCACATTACAAAACATCATCAGCCAGTAACTCCATCCATAAGGACTAAATAAGTTAGCCCTGTTTTCCTTAAATGCATACCACTCGTAAGGGTTTTGTCCGTACCATGCAATAAACAACTCGGTGATATAGGCAATCCCTACAATAGAGCCTGTTAAAACAATTACTTTATTCATTGCTTCAATATGACCCAAGGTGATATAATCCTGTAAACCAAATACTTTTCTTAAAATAATCATCAGGGTTTGCACCATAGCAAATCCACTAAAAATGGCCCCTGCCACAAAGTAAGGAGGGAAAATAGTAGTATGCCATCCCGGAACAATGGAGGTGGCAAAGTCAAAAGATACAATGGTATGCACCGACAGTACCAATGGGGTACTTAGCCCCGCCAATACCAGCGATAAACTTTCATGCCGCTGCCAATGTTTCGTACTTCCAGTCCATCCAAAAGAAGCTACCCCATATAATAATTTGCGTAGTTTGGTTTTAGCACGATCCCTAACGGTAGCCAAATCGGGCAATAAACCAGAATACCAGAATAATAAAGAAACGGTAAAATAAGTAGAAATCGCAAATACATCCCACAACAAAGGCGAGTTGAAATTCACCCATAAAGGACCGCGACTATTGGGATAAGGCAATACAAAGAAAGCCATCCAAACCCTACCCATATGCCAAATTGGAAACTGACCTGCGCACATTACCGCAAAGATGGTCATCGCTTCTGCAGCACGGTTTACACCCGTTCTCCAACCTTGACGAAAAAGTAATAAGATGGCAGAAATCAACGTTCCTGCATGACCAATACCTACCCACCATACAAAGTTGGTAATATCCCAACCCCATCCGATGGTTTTATTCAGATTCCACTGACCCACACCGTAGGTAACTTCCCTATAGATGCTATAAACACCAAAT
>CANIMM010000172.1 GCA_947468255.1 Chitinophagaceae bacterium
AGCTCCCCTTTTAAACCAAAGCTGGCGGCTAATTTGCCTATTTTAAAATATTGACTCATACCCTTGCAAGGTAAGCCATTGATTTAAAAATTACCAGTAAGCAGCATAAAAGAAAACAAAAAGGAGATTTTTTCTATTGCATTTTTTAATGGACATAAAAAAAGCAATTTCGAATAATCGAAATTGCTTAAAAGAATTAAGAGAACAGCTATATTATTCTGCTGCTTTAGTTTCTTCGGTGATAGGAGCTTCTGCAGCAACTGGTTCAGCTTCAACAGCTACTGCTACAGGCGCTTCAACTACCTTGCGTACTACTGGTTGATTGCGGCTATCCATACGAGCTTTTTTGTGGGCTCCTTGGCGCTTGGCAACATGTGCATCATGCTCTGCACTCCATGTAGTGAATTTTGTCATTGCAACTGCTTCATCAAACAGTCCCAAACCAACACCTCTCAACAAATGCTTCAGGAACAATACGCCCTTAAAGGAAAGGATACGACGAACAGTGTCAGTTGGCTGAGCACCTTTGTGTAACCAGTCCAATGCCTTTTGACGGTCTATCTGCACAGTTGCAGGAACAGTCAACGGATTGTACGTACCAAGTTTCTGAATAAATTTGCCATCACGTGGGCTACGGGCATCTGCTACTACGATGAAGTAGAAAGGTCTCTTTTTGGACCCATGTCTTTGCAGTCTCATTTTTACAGCCATAAAAAATAGAAATTTTTTGGGGTTGTTAACTAATAGGGTTTCTTTAATCTTCCTTAGAAAAGGAAAGCGAAGTTAACCTTCGAAAGTCCAAAAACCAAATAGAATTGATAAAAATTAAGCTGTACAAGCAAAAATCTAGGAAATTTAGCGGATTGGGCCAATATCCGGGCACAAAAAAGGCTTACAACCTATCCGGCAAAGGGAAAATTACCGTTTACCCATTCCCGGCATATTACCCATTGGCATCTTATTCATCATTTTCATCATGCCTTTCATTTGTTCAAACTGCTTTAAAAATTGGTTTAATTCGGCAATATCCTTTCCACTTCCTTTTGCAATCCTCAATTTTCGATTGGGGTTGATAATATCAGGGTTACGTCTTTCCTGCAAAGTCATTGAGTTAATCATCGCTTCGATCCCTTTGAAAGCGTCGTCATTGATATCTACATCCTTAATTTGCTTGCCAACGCCTGGGATCATTCCCATCAGGTCTTTGAGATTACCCATTTTTTTAATCTGCTGCAACTGAGTTTTAAAGTCTTCAAAATCAAATTGATTTTTACGGATTTTCTTTTCAAGCTTAGCTGCTTCTGCTGCATCAAACTGTTCCTGCGCCTTTTCTACCAAACTCACGATATCACCCATTCCAAGAATGCGCTGAGCCATCCTATCGGGGTAAAAGACATCGAGCGTATCCATCTTTTCACCACTACTAACAAACTTGATGGGCTTGTTGACTGTATACTTAATTGATAATGCTGCCCCACCTCTTGTATCCCCATCCAACTTGGTTAGCACTACTCCGCTAAAGTCAAGGCGTTCATTAAAAGCGGCGGCAGTGTTCACTGCATCCTGACCGGTCATACTATCTACTACAAATAATATTTCTTGCGGATTGATGGCTTTTTTAATATTGGCCACTTCATTCATCATCACTTCGTCTACGGCTAAGCGTCCGGCAGTATCGATGATAATTACATTCTTATTGTTGGCCTTAGCTTCTTTGATTGCATTTTGTACGATGCTTACTGCATCCTTATTCTCTCTTTCACTAAAAACATCCACTCCAATTTGAGCGCCCAACACTTCCAACTGATCAATGGCTGCAGGCCGGTAAATGTCGGCTGCTACCAATAAGGGAGATTTTCCTTTTTTTGTTTTTAAATAATTGGCTAGTTTACCGCTAAAAGTAGTTTTACCACTACCTTGCAATCCTGCAACTAAGATGATGGCCGGGTTACCACTGATATTGAATTCACTTTCGCTTCCCCCCATCAATTCTGTTAACTGATCTTGCACAATTTTCACCATCAACTGGCCAGGACTCACGGCTGTCAACACCTTTTCGCCAAGTGCCTTTTCCTTAATCGTATCTGTAAATTCCTTGGCAATTTTATAGTTAACATCTGCATCCACCAAGGCCCTTCGGATATCTTTTACCGTATTGGCTATGTTGAGTTCAGAGATCCGACCCTGTCCTTTAATATTTTTAAAGGCGCTTTCTAGCCTTTCGCTTAATGTGGTAAACATGGACTGTTTTTATTAGTTGTGCAATAACAAAGAAGTGAACTAAAAAAGTTCACTTCTGTAATTTGTGCAAATGTATGAAATCTTTAGGCTCCCAGATAGGTTCGCAGGTGTTTACATCGGGAAGTAGACCTTAATTTGGTGAGTGCCTTGTCCTTTATTTGTCGAACTCTTTCTCTTGTGAGACTATATCTTTCTCCGATATCCTCCAAACTGAGAGGATGATCCACCCCAATTCCAAAGAAGAAACAGATGACATCTTTTTGCCTTTCCGTTAATGTATTGAGTGACCGCTCAATTTCTGCCGTTAAAGAAACCTTAAATGAATGGTACATATCAGTGCTATCTGTATTTGGGTTTTCCAACACATCCAACATCGATCCTTCTTCCCCATCCGCAAAAGGCTGGTCAATACTGAGGTGACGGGCAGCGGAACCAATAGAGGCAGCCACCTCTTCGGTTTCGAGATCTAACAAATAAGCAATCTCTTCCGCAGTAGGCTCACGCTCATACTCCTGCTCCAACTGCGAAAAGGCTTTGCTAATTCGATTGGTAAGCCCCACTTTATTTAATGGCAACCGTACAATTCTTGATTGCTCAGCCAATGCTTGCAAAATACTTTGCCTTATCCACCAAACAGCATAAGAAATAAATTTAAATCCCCGGGTTTCATCAAATCGCTTAGCAGCTTTTATAAGCCCCAGATTTCCTTCATTAATCAAATCAGGTAGCGTCAAACCCTGGTTTTGGTACTGTTTGGCAACAGATACAACAAAGCGCAGATTTGCCTTGGTTAATTTGTCCAATGCAAGTTGATCCCCTTTTTTGATGAGTACTGCAAGCTTCACCTCATCCTCGGGTGAAATCAACTCTACCTTCCCGATTTCCTGCAGGTACTTTTCTAAACTTTGACTTTCACGGTTGGTAATGGATTTGGAGATCTTCAGTTGACGCATACTCATAAACTTGTGTTTTTAGGGTGTTAATTAAATAGAGCGATAATCATTTCATTTTGCAAACATATCTAATAAAAATGTAATTTAAATAAATTTATAATATGTACAACTTAAATAAAAAATAAATTGGGTTAAACTTCCCTCCAAAGAGGGTTATAATGAAAAGAGAAGGGAAGATTTTGCACAAAAGCATAAAATAATTTTGACACACCGATTATTTTGTTATTATTGCAGTATTCTATTGAATTTAAATTAGTCAGATGAGTAAGAAAGTTTTGTATACGCTGGAATACCCGGTTAGATGTTCTCCAGGCATATTGTATGATTTTTTGAGTACCGCTGCAGGATTGCAGGAATGGTTTGCTGATAAAGTGGATGAAAGAGACGGGATATTCAGTTTTTCTTGGAACGGATCGGATGAGCAGGCGGAATTAATGGAGGGAGAGGAAGATAAATATATTCGCTATCATTGGCTACAAGCACCTAAAGAGGAATATTTTGAATTTACCATTGAAAAATCTGAAGTTACCAATCAGACCATTTTGGTCATTAAAGATTTTGCTGAAAAGAAAGACATCAAGGACCAGAGCCAACTGTGGGAATACCAGGTTAAAGATCTATTTCACCGCTTGGGAAATTAATTGTCAATAACTGTATCATTTCAGTAAAATGCTGCTCTACAAATGCTGGAACAATTTCCCACTGAGCCAAGGTAATAGGCAATGCAATTTTTACAAAGTCCATTTGCTGAATCAATGCTGCAAACTCAGCAGCAGAATAATTTTTTAAGGGCAGATAATTATCTGCTTCGTAATAATGTTCCCAAGGATTGGAATGAATGCACAAATAATATCCCTGCGCTTGTAGCAAATCAAAATTGCTTTTCAAAACTGGCAATGCATTTTCTTTACCTATTCCAGATAAATGTAGGCTGATACTGAAAAAATTTCCCCACCAAAAAAAGGTCCGAATGGATACCGTTGCTGCTTTTTTAAAATGGCGGGGATAATCCAGCATCACATAAGGAAGCCCTCGGTAATTTTCACCCCTTGCTATCTTAGGACTGGTTTCAATTACATCAGCCGGCAGTGAGGCGGTATGATCTAGCACATGCTGCTGCATTTTTTGAGCCAGCGCTCCAAAAAGCAGGTATACCTTATCGATAATAATTTGCTTGGTTAGGATCCAGTCTTTATTACAAACCAGGTTCAGCTCGCCTGCAGAAAGAGAAAATTGTAAAGAATCAGTCATTGGATGTACAAGTTAACCATTCAAATTTACATAAAGCCAATTGGTCATAGGGTAAATTGTACATAGCTTTGTGTTAGCACAAATTATTTAAATACTATTTCCTAAATAATCAAGCGACATTATTTGTCAAAATTTTCGCCTAACCGCGGATGGGGTATATGATAAAAAAAATAGACAAGCTGATTCTTACATCCTTCATCGGTCCATTTATTGCGACATTCTTTATCGCATTTTTTGTATTGATGATGCAAAGCCTGTGGAAATATATTGACGATTTGGTTGGTAAGGATCTTGACCTGCTTACCATCGGTGAATTTTTGTGGTATGCAAGTGCTTCCCTACTCACCCTAGCGATGCCGATTGCTATTTTAATTTCATCCATCATGACCTTGGGTAATCTCGGAGAAAGCTTTGAGCTGGTTGCCATCAAATCATCCGGAATTTCACTGTTACGCTTTTTACGTCCGCTTATACTGACTTCCATCGTTCTGTGTGGCATTACTTTTCTTTTTGCCAACTATGTTATCCCCTACGCCAATCTGGAATTTAAAACGCTGTATTATGATATCACCTACAAAAAACCTGCGATCGATTTAAAACAAGGCACTTTTTACAATCATATTCCGGGATATTCCATCAAGGTTGGAAAAAAAGACAGTGATGGAAAAACAATTCACAATGTAGTAATCTACGAACAACAGCCCTCCCTTCAAGATAATAGTATCATTGCTGAAAAAGGAAATATGGGATTTTCAAAAGATAAAAAATTCCTAGAATTTACACTGTACAATGGCTTTAGGTACCAAGAACGAGGAAATTCAATGGATACGAGTACAGAATTTATACAGTTGGGATTTAAAGAATATAAGAAATTATTTGACTTGAGTTCATTGCAAATGCTCAACACCCCCGACAGCCTTTTTAAAAATGATTACAAAATGTTGAGCATTCGCCAGCTCAATACATCCATTGATTCTCTCAACAAATTAAAAGACAGTTTTGGCAGAAAAGTACAACTTGAATTGAGTGGACTGTTTCACTACCAAAACATACCAGACAGTAATTGGAAAAAAGTAATGCCCTTGGAAAAACAAATCAAATCCTTTTCTGAACTCATTCCAGATTCTGCCAGATACATTGTGCATTCCTCTTCGATAAACATCGTGAATGCTTTTAAAAATACGTATCAATATACGGGGGTAGACTGGGACAATAGAAAAAAGGATATTCTCAATAATAAGATTGAATGGCACCGAAAATTTTCTTTGTCACTGGCATGCTTAGTATTATTCTTTATAGGAGCTCCGCTGGGTTCTATTATCCGAAAGGGTGGCCTGGGAATGCCGCTGGTAGTAGCCATCATATTTTTTCTTTTATTTCACTTATTGAACATGTTTGGCGAAAAATTTGTGAAAGATGAAATCCTTTCCCCGCTAATGGGAATGTGGCTTTCCATATTGGTGCTAGCCCCATTGGGCGCACTGCTTACTTACAAGGCTATCCATGATTCCCAGTTGTTCAACAAAGAGTTTTATTACCGGTTTTTTAAATCCCTCCGTGGTTTAATTACAACCGTTCTAAACAAAATACCCCTTGGCAAAAAAAATACACTAAATTTATGAGGTAAAATTTCATTTTTCTCAATCGCCTTGATTTGATGCATTCAACAATTCTAACAAATACAGCCAGTTCCTTCGGTGGCTGATAAAAAATAAAACAACCATTATGAAACAAAATTCCAGAAGAAATTTCATCCAACAATCTGCTAAAGTAGGCGTCGCTTCACTGATAGCACTACCTTCCATCAGTTCGGTAATGGCAGCCGTCGGTAATACGCATTACAACCCAGCTAGCGCTGCTAAATTATTTGCAACAGGTTTTGATCAACAACCGCTTTCTTTTGCCTATGCCGCACTGGAACCGTCGATTGATGCACTTACCATGGACATACATTACAATAAACATGCAGCTACCTATAGTAAAAATGTGAAAGAAGCGGCCATTGCTGAAAAGGTAGACATGACGCGTCCCCTAGAAGATGTTTTGTACAAGATTTCTTCCTATTCCGTAAAAATGCGCAATAACGCCGGTGGACATTACAACCACGAATTATTTTGGAAATGTTTAACTCCCAACACTACCTTGCCTACTGGCAAATTACTTGCTGCGATAGAAAAAGATTTTGGATCCTTGGATGCCTTGAAAAAACAAGTTGGCGAAGCTGCCAAAAATAGGTTTGGAAGCGGATGGGCCTGGTTGATTTTTACCGCTGATAAAAAATTAATCGTTAGTTCAACCCCCAACCAAGATAATCCGCTAATGGATATTGCTGAAGTAAAAGGTTTTCCTTTATTCGGACTAGATGTTTGGGAACATGCTTACTATTTAAAATACCAAAACCGCCGAGTAGATTACAT
>CANIMM010000173.1 GCA_947468255.1 Chitinophagaceae bacterium
ACTTATTCTTTCTAACTGCTCCTTTCTATTCATTGAAATATTGCTACTTTTTTATGCGATTGATAATGCTGCTGTAATTGCCTTCTTCCAACCATTGGTTAAATCTGTCCGCTCCGCCCCAGTAATTGTAGCAGTAAACACAGTTTCAATTTGCCATTGCTCTTGTAATTCGTCCATGCTTTTCCAATATCCTACAGCAAGGCCAGCAAGATAAGCAGCACCCAGTGCAGTAGTTTCCGTAACGGTTGGGCGTATCACTTTTGTGTCCAGCACATCACTTTGAAATTGCATTAGCAGATTGTTTTTGGTTGCCCCTCCATCTACTCTTAATTCTTTTATACTGATACCACTGTCTGCCTCCATTGCTTTCAGCACATCCATGGTTTGATAAGCAATGCTTTCAACAGCTGCTCTTGCAATATGTGCCGATGTGCTTCCTCTAGTCAATCCAGTAATGGTACCTTTTGCATGCTGGTTCCAGTAAGGTGCTCCAAGTCCAGCAAAAGCAGGAACTACGTACACGCCATCCGTGGTATCCACTTGTTTGGCAAGCGCTTCCACATCCGCAGATGTTTTAATAATCCCCAATCCATCTCTTAGCCATTGTACTACTGCGCCTGCAATAAATACACTTCCTTCCAATGCATATTGTGTAACCCCATTTATTTTCCAGGCTACCGTCGTTAATAAATTATTGTTGGAAACGATCATTTTTTCGCCCGTATTCATCAGCATAAAACAACCTGTTCCATAGGTGTTTTTTACCATCCCGGGTTGTGTGCACAATTGGCCAAATAGGGCGGCTTGTTGATCCCCCGCAATACCTGCAATCGGTATTTCAGTGCTGCCATCCAGCAAATTTGTGCTGCCATATACTTCGCTACTACTGCGAATTTGAGGCAACATATTGCCTGGTACATCTAATATTTTTTGCAATTCTCCGTCCCACTGGCAAGTTTCAATATTGCAAAGCATGGTTCTACTGGCATTGCTTACATCCGTTACATGAACTTTTCCATTGGTTAGTTTCCATACCAACCAAGAATCGACGGTACCAAAACATAATTCCCCCTTAGTGGCTTTATCCCTTGCACCATCCACATGATCAAGAATCCATTTCACCTTGGTGCCGCTGAAATAAGCATCGATTACCAATCCTGTTTTTTGTTGAATGGTTTTTTGAAGTCCCTTTTCTTTTAACTCATCGCAAAATGAAGCAGTTCTTCTATCCTGCCAAACAATTGCATTGTAAATAGCCTCCCCTGTATTTCTATCCCAAACTATCGTGGTTTCCCGTTGGTTGGTAATTCCAATGGCAGCAATATCCTTAGGTGAAACATTGGCCTTTGCCAACACTTCTTTTGCGGTTGCCAATTGGCTTTCCCATATTTCTTCCGGGTTATGTTCTACCCAACCCGGCTTTGGAAAAATCTGTGTAAATTCTCTTTGAGCTACCGCTATGATGCTCCCGCTTTTATCAAATAAAATTGAGCGGCTACTTGTAGTGCCCTGGTCTAGGGCTAAAATATATTGTGCCATCGTTAATAAAATTTTTACAATGAAAAGTTAAGCAGAAATATCTGCAATTAGATAGGGAAGGGTATTTATAAGGGAACTATTTTATTGGTTGACCACATTAGTCCTTTAATTATACCTATAGCACTCCGTATTAATAAACAAGGCACCTGCTTTTCAAACAGGTGCCTTGTCATTTATGCTCTTTTTTGACAATATAGGCTGCAGTGGTTAGCAATCTATTGAGCCATTTCAGCAATTATACGCCTAATGACCAGCCCTCGCGATAGGTTCTTTTTACAAACTGGTTCGCTTCGTCAAAGTTCGTAACCCTCATGTTAGGTCCATCCCACAATAATTTAATGTTACGTCCGGGATATTGATCTTCTCCCTTTGCGTCCTTCTTAGTAATATTAAAACTTCTTATCGCAAGATTACCCATTAACACACTTTCAGTTAACGGACCTGCGATATCAAAGTTAGAACTTAAGTTCTTAGCTTTTTCACTACCATATCCGGCGATAGCTCCTTCTACCCATGCTGCGTAGTGGCCATTGTCTCCTTCGGGCACACGAGCGATGGTTTGAGGAACAATCGTTTCTTTGGTTCGAGAAGTGGGTAATAAATTAGGTTTAACACCATAGGTGCCGCACATCATTTTTCCTTTTGTTCCTAGAAAAAGAACGCCATTTCCACCATCACCCATCACTTCATTAGGACCTAGTTCGTCAGGGCGATCGGGTTGCATGCCGCCATCCATCCAATGCAATTTAACATCGGGCTTGCCATCCTTTCCCTTAAAGGTAAGGGTGATAGAAGATGCAATAGGACCTGAATCGGGATACACACCCTCTTGCCAGTTTTCTACATAAGGAGTAGCTACGCTGCATTCAGCAGCGGTAGGATAACCCAATCCCAATACTGCAAAAGCCGGTGCCATAATATGGCAGGCCATATCGCCTAAAGCGCCGGTACCATAATCCCACCATCCGCGCCAATTAAACGGTAATAATTTATCAACATAATCTTTTTTAGGAGCTGTACCCAACCAAAGATTCCAATCCAAACCTTCCGGAATAGGTGGTTTGGCAGAAGACCATGGAATACCTTGTGGCCAAATTGGACGATCGGTATAGCAATAGATTGTATGCACATCACCGATGATGCCTGCATTGTACCATTCTTGCAATTGTCTTACCCCGTCGCCAGAAGCTCCCTGGTTACCCATTTGGGTTACCACTTTATAATCGTGTGCAGCTTTGGTAAGCATCCGAGCCTCGTAAATATCGTGAGCCAACGGTTTTTGAATATATACATGCTTGTTTTTTTGCATGGCAGCCATGCCGATTACGGCATGCATGTGGTCAGGTGTAGAAACAGAACATGCATCAATGTGCTTGTGCTCTTTATCCAACAACTCGCGATAATCTTTATAATATTTGGCTTTCGGAAAACGTGCTCTCATTTTTGCAGCTTGTCTATCATCTACATCACATAAATAAGCAATGTCTGCCTTGCCGCTTTTGAAAAAATTGGTGATATCGCTTTCTCCTTTACCACCAGCACCAATTCCAGCTATCTGAAGTCGATCACTAGGGGCTGTAAATCCTCGGCCCAAAACATTTCTTGGTACAATATAAAAACCGGCTGCAGTCAAAGCAGCATTGCGAATAAAATCGCGCCTTGGGTTTTTAGATTTGTTTTTTGATTCCTTTTTCATACAAATAATTTTTTCTTTAGATATAGCAAATTTGATTTAATGGTTCAAGTTAGTATATACAACTTACCCAACCAAATGCAAATCGCTTTTTTTTACTTTTTAATTTGGTTTTTTATTTTTGAAATGGTCGCCTTCCCTGCTCTATTTTTTAATAACCAATCATTTCAATTCAATACCCCATTTACACCAACTGTCAAATGCCGGCAGTTTTTTGGCCGCATCCCAAAAAAAATGATTGCTGCGCAAAAAAAAACTTCCCAATTATAATTGGGAAGTTTTTCTATATAAATTTTTACTTTATTATTTATACTGAGCCATTAAGCCCTTTGCCATTTCGGTCATTTTCTTCAGACCTTCTTCCGGCAAATTACCTTTTTTGAATTCGGCTAATAAATCGGCATGCTTATTTTCCATTTCCAATAAAAAATGTTCTTCAAATGCTTTCACATTTTTTACTGCAACCTCTTTCAATAAACCTTGCGTACCCAAATATATCATCGCTACCTGCTTTTCAACAGACATTGGCGAATACTGCAATTGCTTCAGGATTTCAACATTTCTTGCACCCTTGTCAATTACATTTTTGGTAGCAGCATCCAAATCACCACCGAATTTAGAGAAGGCTTCTAGTTCCCGGTAAAGTGCCTGATCCAATTTCAAAGTACCTGCTACTTTTTTCATGGACTTAATCTGAGCGTTACCACCCACACGGCTAACCGAAATACCCACATTGATAGCCGGACGAATACCTGCATTGAATAAGTTACCCTCTAAAAATATCTGTCCGTCGGTGATTGAAATTACGTTGGTAGGAATATAAGCAGATACATCTCCAGCTTGTGTTTCAATTACCGGCAATGCAGTCAATGAACCTCCCCCTTTTACGAGATGACGGATAGATTCCGGCAAATCATTCATCTGTTGTGCTATCTCATCTTTAGCAATAACCTTAGCGGCTCTTTCCAATAAACGGCTATGCAAATAGAATACATCCCCTGGATAAGCCTCACGGCCTGGCGGACGACGTAACAGTAAAGACACCTCGCGGTAAGCTACTGCCTGCTTTGAAAGATCATCATAAATGATCAATGCCGGCCTTCCGGTATCGCGGAAGAACTCACCAATTGCAGCACCTGCGAATGGAGCATAGAATTGTAATGGAGCTGGATCAGATGCAGAAGCTGCTACAATCGTAGTGTAAGCCATCGCACCATATTCTTCCAATGTTTTCATGATACCTGCAATGGTACTGGCCTTTTGGCCAATTGCCACATAAATACAATATACAGGCTTGCCTGCTGCGTAAAATTCTTTTTGATTGATGATGGTATCGATACAAATGGCAGTTTTACCAGTTTGACGGTCACCAATCACCAATTCGCGCTGTCCGCGACCAATTGGAATCATTGCATCGATTGCCTTGATACCTGTTTGGAGTGGCTCCTTCACTGGTTCACGAAAGATAACACCCGGGGCTTTACGCTCCAAAGGCATTTCGTATAATTCTCCTACCAACGGGCCCTTGCCATCTATTGGCTCACCCAATGTATTGATCACGCGGCCGCTCATTCCTTCTCCTACTTTAATAGAAGCGATCTTGCCGGTACGCTTTACCTTATCGCCTTCTTTAATAGCTCCGCTATCTCCCATCAATACCACACCCACATTGTCCTCTTCCAGATTCAATGCAATAGCTCTTACGCCATTGTCAAACTCCACTAATTCCCCACTTCGTACATTGTTTAATCCGTATACACGAGCAATACCATCCCCTACCTGCAATACAGTACCCACTTCTTCCAAGCTTGCGCCTGCATTAAAGCTGCTAAGCTGTTGACGAAGTATCGCCGAAATCTCGTCTGGTTTAATTTCTACCATAAAAATTGAGTTTTATTTTTTGCCCTGCTGAAAAATTTTACCTGCTATACTCCGATTTTTTGGAATAACAAACCCCCGTTTTGGGCATTTTTAGCTAAAGGCTTCATTTAAGGCTGCAAAGGTAATGGATGAGGGGAAGAATGGCAAAAAAATAAGGTGTTTTTAAAAGAAAAAGTCCACCCCTTTGGAGGTGGACTTTTTTTAGCCGATTGATATGGCAAATTAGGCGGAATTTTGTTCATTTTCAAACAATGGATCAAGCTGCAAGAAGTAGCTGATTTGCAATTGCCAAAAATGCACGCTAGTTTACCTTATTTTGTGTAAATAGTCGTTGTTCAAAAATTGCTTTTTAACATCTTTCAAATCTCTCAAAATACTTGCATCGAGTGATTTTCCGGCTGTTTCCAAAATAAAACCCCCAATCAATGCCTGGTTCACCACTGTTTCAAGGTCAATGCTACCCTTCGGATTGCCTTCCTTCACCTTTGATAGAATGGCATTTTGTAAAGCTTCCCCCATCGGAACGGCAGTGGTGATCTTTACTTTATGAATGTTATTAATAATATTATACTGGTCTACAAATGCAGCCGCAATTTCAGGCAAATTGGTTTCTCTGGTCTTGGTAACCAATAGCTTGATAAAAGCAGAAGTTAGTTCGCTTACCCTTTCTTTGGTGATTGATTCAATGATTTTACCTTTGGAAGTTGGTTTAATGATTGGGCTAAGCAATACCGCCAAAAAATCGGGGTTGGATTTACAAATTCTCAAAAGGAATTTCATATCGCCATACACCGCATCCAACTGCTTTTGCTCAATGGCTAAATCAATGATACTTTTTGCGTACCTGGTTGCTAAACGTGGATTGATCATTTATTGTAAGAATTTGAAAATTAGGAAATTAGAAAATTGAAAATTGCCGCTACTCAGCCCATTTCCGAATCTGCGCATTTACTAATTCAGTTTCGCTTCTGTTGCCAATTGTTTGATATAAAGCTCTTGCTCATCTTTATTACTCAATTCGCGGCGTAATATTTTCTCACTAACCTCAATCACCAAACTGCCTACCTGATTTTTAAGGTCGGTAATTGCAGCCATTTTCTGGTGATTAATGGTAAGCTGTGCGTCAGCAACAATTTTAGCCGCCTGTGCCTTTGCTTCCTCCTTTGCTTCACTAATCAATTTTTCTTTTATTTCTTTCGCCTCTTTCAAAAGCAATGCTCTTTCTTCCCGTGCTTTAACGAGAAAAGCCTCGTTGTCATTTTTTAATTGCGACATTTCGAGTTTCACTTTTTCTGCTGAAGCGATGGAATCAGCAATATTTTGTTCTCTTTCTGAAAGCCCTTGGATAATAGCTGGCCATGCGAATTTTTTCAATAAAAAAAACACGATCAAAAAGGCCAATAATGTCCAAAGTAATAATCCTAAATCGGGTGTTAACAGTTGCATTTTTATACAATTAAAACTGAAAAATAATAATTTCCGAAAATCAAATATTTAAAACAGTGTCATGGGCGATCTTCTAGTAAAATGAATGTCGCTTTGAAACCGATAAAATCAAAAGTACTGCATCCGCCGTCCTGTACTTTGGATGCAGTAATCATGTGGGTAATGGTAATTACAATACCATTGCCAAAAATCCGATAATGATAGCGAACAATGCAGCACCTTCCACCAAAGCCGCAGCCAGGATCATGTTTGCACGGATATCATTAGAGGCTTCCGGTTGACGGGCAATCGCTTCTA
>CANIMM010000174.1 GCA_947468255.1 Chitinophagaceae bacterium
CAAATAGCGCTACTATTATAGTTTACAGCCATGCTGTTATTCGACATATTGGGTATGCTACCAACACTACTCATAATAAAGGCCCCAGGTACAGTTTGGGAATGTACGCTTTGAATGGCAGCCAATAGTAACAATAAGGTTGTTACATAAAAAGGGAATTTTCTGCTAACTTTCATGTTACTTAATACTATAAAAAAGTGTTACTTTACTCGTTTGACCAGATGGTGTATAAGACAATACCATCTTTTTTTCTCCTATTGTCTCAATCGTATGGGTGTAGGTAATACTATTCATATTTACCGTTTTAGCAGTTACATTGATTTGTAATTTACCATTGAGTTCTTCAATGCTGTATGTGCCTACTAAACCATCGGAGTCCTCCGTAGTTTTGTCTTTTAAAAATTTAATATAATAAGCATTGGAACTAATATAAGTATTGGTAACACTATCATTTTGTTCATAGTTTAAATACCAAATTTTATCAGCCAACATTTCTAAAGTCAAATCAGTTTTAGAATTGGTCGTATCTTTTTTGCAACTAAGAAACAGTACCAACAAGGATGCTAAGGAGATGAAAGAAAACAGCTTTAGGCTTTTCATAATAAATGTTTTTAGAATAAATCTTTTGCTTTAATAGAGATTCCCACTTCAAATCGACTCAACCTTACCGGGATATCTGGATTAAATATTTCTTGCCCTAATTTATAGTGCGCAAATAAAATATAATACCCATTATTGTCAAACTCAGCTCCAAGATCTCCATTTACAAAGGCGCTCCTTCCTGAGTTATTCACCAAACTATGGCTGCTGAAATTGGAAATGCGGTAATCAAAACTTGGACCTAGGATTAAATAAAGCTTGTGCTTAACACCATTGGCCAAAATTGGTTTGATATGAGCTGCAATGCTTACAGTCGTTATTTGATTATCCGCTTTATAATGTGTAAATTTTCCAACAAACGGGGCTACTGAATATTTGTTTAAATAATTATTACCCGCAATTATCCTGTTCAATGAAAGGATAATTCCGAAATGCCGTTTTTTCTTTGTTGTTCTATCTATGCTGAATCCACCGGTATATCCTGATTTATATGAATTGCTATTTACTTCATCATAAATATAATTGAAGGATCCGTCAATAGATTTGTCATCAATTTGCTGGTTGGACAAACTCATTGAACCAAACAAAGACAATTCTGTTTTACCTCGCTGATCTATTTTTGTCACCGGTTTTACCGCAACTGGAGGAACTAAAGGAGCAATATCCTTTTTTTTGGGAACATTCGTTTGACTATAAACGGCTGTTTGAAAAAAAAGAATAAAAATCGCAAGGATTTTTAAAAATAAAAATGGTTTTTTCACAAGTGTAATTTTAAACTTTACTTTTTATCGGACAGTTGAAATAAATGGTTGATTTATTGTATTAACGAAACACTATTTCAAGTTTTTGTCAACATCTATTTCTTAATTATATTTTTGTCCAAACTCATCACCTTATCGAAAGTTGGTAAAAATATAATTCTAATACGACGGTTTTTTAGTCGTCCCTCTTTAGTTGTATTATCTTCAACAGGATCATACTGGCTTCGACCTGCAGCAATAATTCGCTTTGGGTCAATTTTATAATTCGATTCCAATATCCTTGCTACAGCAGTAGCTCGGTTCACACTCAGCGACCAGTTATCATTGGTTATTTTACCCTTCACTGATTTATTATCAGTATGGCCTTCAATCATAAAATTTAACTCAGGCTGCGCTTTTAACAAATTAGCAATACTGGTAAGCACTGGTTGGGATTCTTTAGTGAGGGCGAAGCTGCCGCTATTAAATAAAATATAATCTGAAATATCTACAAACACGACTCCTTTTTTAAGGTAAATCTCCGCATCAGCATCCGTGTGCTTCTTAATATCTTTTTTGAATTCTGATAACCAAGAATTTACATTGTTCACTTTTTTAAGGTTCCCAGAATCTTTTTTGTTTATCAAAGAATTTCCAGCTGCCATTTGGTATAAGAGAATGTCTGCATCATTAAGTCCTGGAGGCATGATAGCAAGATCCCGGTAATAAATTACACTGTCTTTTAATGCCTTTTCGCTAATTTGGAATCTAGACAAACTGTCATTTAAGCTAATCGTTAAACTATCATTTATACTAGTTAACTGCTTGTTTTGCTCTAATGCTTTACTTAGTTTTCCTGCTGGTATACAAGAAGCTAGGGAAAACACCAATTGGATTATAAACAAATATTTTTTCATCATTGGATTATATAAATGCTTGATTAAAACATTTATTTTCAATTGAATTACATAGATAACCTTGTAAAATAATTACAACGATACTTTCTACATCTTACCGAATTAAATTAAATGAAATATGTTTTGGACATGCACTTTCCAAAGTAGAATTATAAGTTCTTTAAAACTTATGTTACCTAGGAAATTGGATTTTTTTTTAATATTGTGCAAATATGAATGTTTTTTTATAAATAAAATAAATATATTCAAAAAGTTTTGGAATATTAATTGCTGGATTTTGTTTAACTTAAAGTGTATTTTTAAAATTATAAATAAAGCAATTGTATAACTTACATAATAATAGATCAATGAATTAAAATAATTAACCGCTGTTTTTGATTAAAAGTTAATATCAGAAAATATCGCGTCTTTTGTATTAACCTCACGCTCCTCTTTCAATTATTGACTCATAAAATAATGAATCAAAATATAAGTATTAATGATTCAAGTGAAAGTTTTGGTGATTTTTTGAATTTTGTCCGCTTCGCAAAAGGGCATAAAAAAACCGAAACCTCTTTTTAATGGGGTTTCGGTTGGGGTAATCGAGGGGGCTCGAACCCCCGACCCTCAGAATCACAATCTGATGCTCTAACCAACTGAGCTACGACTACCGTTTTTTTATTGGATTGCAAAAATAGCAAAAAACAGTTCCTTAACAAAATTACATTCGAAATTATTATTAATTGTGTTTCTTTGTACTATAAAATTGATATGAATAGTACAGCAATAATCATGACCATACTGCTTTCAGCCTTCACCGGCTGGATTACCACCTGGGTAGCAATTAAAATGCTTTTTCATCCTAGAAACCCCATAAAGATTGCTGGTTTCACTATTCAGGGCATTTTTCCAAAAAACCAGCTGCTAATTGCACAAAAACTCGGTCAGGTGGTGAGTAAGGAACTACTTTCATTTAGCGAAATTGAGGCAAAAGTTACCAATCCAGCAAATTTGCAAAAATTGAGGCCAGATATTGAAGCGCATATTGATCATTTTCTCCGCAATAAATTAAAGGATGTATTTCCCATGCTTTCAATGCTAATAGGAGATAAAACAATTAACCAGCTTAAAGAGGCATTTTTACAAGAATTGGAGTCCCTATTCCCGGTTTTAATGAAAAACTATATGAATAAGATCCAAGAAGACCTAGATCTTGAAAAAATTGTCACAGAAAAAGTAGCCCACTTCTCATCCGGCAAACTGGAGGATATCTTAAACCAAATCACTAAAAAAGAATTTAAATTCCTAGAAATCATTGGTGGCATATTTGGTCTCATGATTGGAATTGCAGAAGTTTTGGTTGCATATCTTACCAAATAAGCCTCCTTTTTATTTTAAGGCAAGTGATTGACCCAATTGAAAATTTTCATTTTTCCTAATTATTCATTCAATAGTTTATGCTAAAGATGAACCTCACCCAACCTTTTCATTATTTAACATTTCATTTTCATCCTCAATTATCAATTTTCTCAATGCTATTCTACCGCTTATCAATTTTAAGGTAAATATGTTGAAATTAATAAGAGAACTTTGCAAATTCAACTCAACCAAAACTTACATTTTCAATGAAACTATTAACAAAACTGCTTTTTTCGATTTTTTTACTTTTGTTCACGGTAAGCGTATATGCTCAATATCCCGGTGCAGCTGGAAGGATGGCAGGACAAAATATGAATGTGGGACATTTTTATGGGAAAATAATCGACTCTGCAACCAACAAGCCTATTGAGGCAGCCTCCATTCAACTGCTTCAAAATAAATTTGACTCTATAAGCAAAAAAAGGAAAGATGTAATTGTTGCTGGTATGCTTACCACCAAAAAAGGTGAATTTAGCCTCGAAAATTTAGCAGTAATGGCATCCTATAAATTGGTGATTACCGCAATTGGCTATAAGAAAAATGAACAAAAAGCCGCTTTTGTTTTGAATATGGCTGGAGCTAAACCAGGTGGCGACATGAGCAGCATGTTGAGCGCAGTGGATAAAGACCTTGGTAATATCAAATTGCAAACAGATGCACAACAACTAGAAGTGGTAACCGTAACTGCCGACAAGCCATTGCTGACAATGGGAATCGACCGTAAAATTTTTAACGTGGAGAAGAATTTATCCAGCGTTGGCGGTACAGCAGTGGATGTAATGAAAAATGTACCCAGCGTTAGTGTTGATATTGATGGAAATGTCAGTCTAAGGAATTCACCACCACAAATATTTGTGGATGGCAGACCAACTACTATGACATTGGAACAAATACCTGCTGATGCAATCGCTACGGTAGAAATCATCACCAATCCATCTGCCAAATTTGATGCCTCTGGTGGCGGGTCTGGTATATTAAATATCGTTTTGAAAAAGAATCGAAAAGCTGGCTACAATGGAAGTGTTCGCACAAGCATCGATAGCCGTGGAAAACCCGGCTTTGGTGGTGATATTAATATAAAACAGCAGAAAATCAACTTTTTTGCCTCTACCCAGTCCGGATTTCGCAAAAGCATTTCCTCTGGCACCACCACTCGAACTGATTTCAACAACTTAACAACGGGCCATTTGTTCCAGCAGAATGCTCCTATTGGGTTAGGTTTTTTCGGCTTTGGCAGAATGGGGATCGATTATTTCATTGACAATCGGAATACCTTAAGTTTGGCTGGCAATTTGGTGGATGGACATTTTGACAACACCGATCAACTAAATATTAATAGGGATACCGTTTACAGTAACTATACCATTTCTGACTACGGCAACCGGAATACGAGCAGTAATTTTCACTTTAGAAACTATGGATCAACCCTGAGCTTCAAGCACAATTTTGCAAAAGCCAATAAGGAACTTACGGCCGATATGAATTTTAATTACAGTAAAAATGATAACAACAACGAAATTTCCACTCAATATTTTTATCCAACCACGAATCCAAAAACACCCCTATTGCACCAAAGTGCTGTAGGAGGTGGTTCCAATAATTTTTATACCGCCCAAATCGACTACTCCAATCCAATTAATAGCACCACCAAAATAGAAACCGGTTCAAGAATTGCGATCAGAACATTCAATAGCTTTAACAACAATTTTCTAAAAGACCCCAATGGCAACAATATTTCCATTGCTTCGATGAACAATAGCTATGAATTTACAGACAGGGTATTGGCTGCATATGCCACTTTTTCGAAACAAATTAAAAAATTCAGTTACCAGCTTGGCTTGAGGGCAGAGAGTTCAAAATACGATGGAACGCTCATCAACAAGGGACAAAAATTTTCGAATGAATTCCCATTCAGCCTTTTTCCCAGCGCATTTGGAACCTATAAACTTACTGACAAGCAGGACCTTCAGTTAAATTACTCCAGAAAGATCAACCGACCCAATTTCTTTCAGTTGATTCCATTTATCGATTATTCCGATTCGCTCAATCTAAGCAAAGGAAATCCAAATTTGGTTCCTGAGTTTACGACCTTATTGGAATTTTCTTACCAAAATCAATTGAGTAATGGGCATAATTTGCTTTCTACCATTTATTTTAAAAACACCAATGACCTGATAGCTAGGTATCAATATCCCGAAAAAAATCCGAATACTGCCGCTAAACCTGATACGGTTTTGCTTACCAGCTATGCCAATGCTTCTAGAAGCTATAGCTATGGATTAGAACTGACCTCCAAGGATAAAATAACCAAGGTTTGGGATATCACTAGTAACCTGAATCTATTCAATGTTGTACTAAAAGCGGGTAACCTTCCCGGTGGTGTTGACAATAACCAGTTGAGTTGGTTTTTTAAAATCAGCAACAACTTCAAATTACCCAACAATTATTCGATGCAGTTGAGCGGTGACTACCAGGCAAAAACATTGGTACAACCGGGTGGTGGAGCAGGTAGAGGAATGATGTTTGGTGGCGGAAACCTCCCTTCCGCACAAGGGTATATCAAACCTTTTTATGGTGTAGACATTTCGATTCGAAAGGATTTTTTAAAAAACAATACCGCTTCCCTAACGCTTCAGATGAGTGATGTATTCCGTACCAGACTGAACAGTAATTACTCCCAGTCCATCTACTTCATTCAAGAGACTGAACGCCGCAGAGATGCCCAAGTGATGAGACTTAATTTCAGCTGGCGATTCGGCAAGTTTGATGTATCCTTACTCAAGCGAAAGAACATGAAGGGTGAAATGGAAAGTGGACAACAAAGTATGCAAGGAGCAGGACAATAGTAAATAAGTACGATGCAATTTCCGCCCGTTAATAGTAACCTAAATTTACTATTAACGGGCATTTTTTTTCAAGGAACCCTTATTTACCCCCCATTTCCAACGATCGAAAAACAATCGCTTTGCCTACCAATACTCACCCTAAGGCAAGCTATCGTCATTTAAAATATTTAGTCGACCCTCAAAAAGTTGAAAAGTGCCATTCGATAAAGCTTTTGATCAAAATGAATCAATAAAGAACAACTAGATAATCAACCAAATGATTAATAACCTTGCATTTCAACTAGTTTTTTTTGGTAAAAAAAGGGAAC
>CANIMM010000175.1 GCA_947468255.1 Chitinophagaceae bacterium
CAATTGAGTTAGATCCGAATAATGCTAACTCGCGAATATATTGTTCATACTGCTTTTCATTCCATGCATCCCAGGAGTTAGCCGTATTTCGGTACCCAAGTTGATGCCCCCGAATTGGATACGCTGGGGCAGATGCCATTTCAATTGTTTTATCAACGATCATCTTTTGCTTATTCAAATCTACCTTCCGTAAAAATTCTCCGATTGCAAATAATACGCCCCTTGCATCACCACCGATCAACCACAAAATGGGTCTTCCCGAACTCAAATCAATTGAAATTCCAAAACCTTCCTTTTTAAAAGCAGCGGAGTTGGCAGGCAATGCAGGAACTGAAATATCGCCCAATACTTTATCTGAAGCTAATACAAGGGCAATGATCGGTGCCTTAGTAAGTTTGGCCTGTGCAACTAAATTAAGTTGTGTACGCGCTTTGATTTCTTCCTGAATCACTCGGATATAGGTTTCCTTTTGAGGTGAAGCAATACTAGCAGAAACGCTTATACTTGCTTTTGAAAAATCAAAAGACTGAGCCTGTATTTTTAAATTAAAAGCAAAAAAGAAAAAGAAAAAAAGCCATGCAATATTTTTCATACAATAGGATTGATTTTGCTAAATGCTCTCGGAACTTTTATTGACATGTTCAGCAGCACCTAATAGTTTTTTTATTTGATTTAAATCATTATTCAACTGGTTGGCCGACAAAAAAGCATCCGAGCAATGAAGTAACATAGTAGCACCTGCTTTCGCCCATTCCATCTGCAAATCAAGGCTATCTCGATATCCAGTATGGCCACCCACTGCCACACCTTTTGAACGGGCATTTTGAATAATGCCACAACTTAGGTCCAAAAATTCCTTGGAAAAATATTGTTCAGGCATACCGTAAGAAGTGGAGAGATCATGTGGCCCAATCATAAGCCCGTCAACACCAGGCCCATCCAATGTTTGAATGTTAATATATTCATTCATCATTTCCACTCCCTTTTGACTTTCAATATTCAATACAAGTGAATGGTTTCTATTATTTTTAATCAAATATTGCTTTAACTCCGCTGATGGTTTTTCCTCACCATGCAGGATGCGCATTAATTTCTTGCCTTTTAGTGGCCTATATTTTACAGCGCCGATCAACGCTATCACATCATCCAATTCTTCAACATACGGAACTAAAACAGTACATGCTCCCGCATCTAAGGCCTGGGTGGCCAAAAAAGGGCTTGGCTCTAATATGCGTACCAAAGGGTTTACACCGGCGGCTTTAAAAGCATTACACATCCAGCTTAATGTTTCGGGATTATATTGAACATGTTCGTTGCAAAAAAACACAAAATCAAGTCCCAAGCTAATCACCGAATCAAACATTTTGGGGGAGGTGGATGAAATTTGCGTTCCATAAACATGCTTACCCTCACGAAGGGCATTTCGAAAATCGTTTCCTACCATTATTTATTAATTTTGAATTTTATGCAAAAAAAGGAACGGCTGCAAATTTGACTCCATTTATAAACGCTCCTGCAAGTCCTTGTATTTAAAAAAGCACTGCCTCTATTGAAGGCAGTGCTGCGTTCAATTATACCCCAGCCTTTTTCAGTACTGCTAATGTTTTTGCAAGTCCTGTTTTTGCCACCGTCATAAGATCCAGTTTATAATAATTGGGATTATACATTTCAAGAGAAATAAAACCTTTATACCCTGTTGCTTTTAAATCCTTAAAGATGGAATCTAATGGCAATATTCCATCACCCGGATACACGCGATGTTCATCTTTTAAATCTTTAAACGCTGGTGTAGAAGGTGAATCATTGAATTGGAATATAGCAATGGCATCCCCTTTCAACAGTTTCAATCCTTCAAAGCCTCCACCACTAATATACATATGATATACATCTGGAATCACCCTTGCCATTGGATGATTTGCGTCCATTGCAATACCTACAGCTTGACCCAAGGTTTTTATTGTAAAATATTTTACAAAAACCAATGCTGGTTTAATATTATACTCCTTCAAACCAATTTCTATAATATCTCTATATCTTTCCGCTACCCATTTTTGATTAAAGTTTTCAGAAAGTTTATTAGGTATCGTTTGAATGTGCTCTGCGCCAATATCATGGGCCATACGCATACGACGGCGAGTTTCAGGCAATGAACTATTGAATAATTCCATCGTATCAGGAATGGCATTCCAGAGTCCAATTACACTGGGTACTTTAAGCCCCAATTTTTTTATTTCTAAACCCAACTCCTTTAAATTCCCACCGCTTTTTTCAAATTCTTCTAGCTCGGTATCCCAAGGTTCGATCCCATCATAACCTGCCTCGGCTGCAATTTTTACTTTATCTCTAAGTGAGGCAGGGCGAATGGTAGCCGTATCCAAACTAATTGGCCAAGGACTAACGCCATTTTGGTATCTCCTTTCTTTTATTTCAGCTGAAACAGTTTCAGCCATTGATAAATTTGGGAACGCAGTTGTTACTAAGCCAACTGCTGAACTCAATCCAATAAAATTTCTCCTTTTCATATTAGGTTAATTGTTTTTAAAAAAATTTAAAACTACATTTTCAAAATACTCAAAACAAGGTGGACGACCTGTTGAATCGGAAATCCATATTTAAAGATATGTTTTTATTTGTTTTGGCCTACAAGTTGCTCAGTTACTAAATAAAATGAGCCGTTTTAATTTAACCAATCGAATAATGGTTTAGCCCATTGCTATTTTGAATTGGAGGCTATAAGTTCTGACAGCGTTTGTTTTCCTTGTCTTTTATTTACCCCTCAATGTTTTATTGATGGTTTCAACCAGCCCTCCCTTCGAATAGTCGTGGCCCAATTGCCAAAACATTATGCCTCCTAACTTATATTGTAATACATATTTTGATTTTGCCTTGATGGAGCGAACGTCATCGAAGGTTGCATAGATTTTTTCCGAAGGGTTAAATGCATAAGGAGCTTTCGCCGTATCATCCCAGTAAAAATTAAAGCCTGATTTTTCAGCAATCCGTTTGGGAAATTCGTTGTAGCCAATAAAATCCTTGAATTTGCCATTTTGATATAACCCATTATTTTCTGAAGAAACAACTTCCCATGTTCGTGCATAGAAAGCTGCCCCAATAATCATCTTTTCGCTTGGCACGCCCAATTTTATCAAGTATTGAACACAATTGTCGGTCGATTCCTTTTGTTTTGAAGTGCTGAACAATGCGCTATGATGTCCGGTAACAGTGGCATTTCCGCTCACTAAGTCATAGGTCATCAGATTCACATAATTTACAAAAGGCATCACATCCTGCCAATCAATCGATTCTGCAATAAATTTTTGAAAGCCTCCTGCCGCAAACGTAATGGTGTTTTTTTTGCCCAATTGAGTCCTTAACTCCTTTACCAAGTCTGTGAAATTGGATTTATCCTCGGGCGTATACCGATGGTTGGGATACCCCTCAATTGCAGGGTATTCCCAATCCAAATCTATTCCGTCAGAGCCAAAATAATCCGTCAATGATTTTACAGAAGCTGCGAAATTGCTTCTCCCCTCCTTAGTACTAAAGGCTTCCGAACAGGGTGCGCAACCACCCCAGCCTCCTAAAGAAAGTAACACTTTTAAATCTTTATGCTGGCTTTTCATGGATACCATCTTTCGAATAATAGCCGTATCCTGTTTACCTTGTAATTTTAATTTTCCTCCCTCTAGATGCCCAAAGCAATAGATAATATGTGTAAAGTTGACCGCATTAAATGAATCCAGCTTTTCCAGGGTTCCTGCATAATAAGCTATGACTGCTTTTTTTTGAGCAACTACGGGGTTGACTAAAATTATTAATACAATAATTTGTCCAAGTAAAAACAAGCTGACTTTTTTCATTTTCATAAATATGATAAAATCAAATATAATTAATAAAATAAAACATTCGGACTTTAATACGGTTAGGCCTAAGGGGTAGCAGCTATATCCCAGGGATGATAATAGCCGATATTAAAAAAATATTTATACCTTGAGAACAAAAATTTGCAATCAATGAAAAAATTAATTGGAATAGTAGCCCTATGCGCTTTAATTAGTCCTGTTATTGGACAAAAAATAAGTTCCGAGTTTATTTATGAAACGGCGCCCTTCCCCTCTTGCCATGCATCTACTTTAGAAGAAACACCCCGTGGAATCATTGCTGCCTGGTTTGGAGGTACGGAAGAGAAAAATAAGGATGTAGGAATTTGGGTGAGTCGCTTAGAAAAAGGAAAATGGACTGTGCCAGTAGAAGTGGCCAATGGAGTTCAAAATGACACATTGCGTTACCCAACTTGGAATCCCGTTTTATTTAAAATGCCCAAAAAAGAATTGATTTTATTTTATAAAGTGGGGCCATCGCCATCTACTTGGTGGGGAATGCTGAAGCGATCCAAGGACAATGGCCTAACTTGGTCAGCGGCTGAAAGGCTCCCTGAAGGCATCTATGGCCCTATCAAAAACAAACCTGTTTTACTTAAGAATGGCACTTTATTATGTCCTACCTCTTCGGAAGACAAAGGATGGCGTGTACATTTTGAGATGACCAAGGATGGCGGAAAGACATGGACAAGGACCGAGCCAATCAATGATGGCAAAGAGTTTTCAGCCATTCAGCCTAGCGTACTTTTTTTAAAAGATGGCCGATTGCAACTGCTTTGTAGAAGTAAAAATGGCGTAGTGCTGGAAGCATTTTCTACTGACCTAGGTATGACTTGGTCTGCACTAAAGGCGACGGCTTTGCCTAATCCAAATTCTGGTACCGATGCAGTAACCTTACAAGATGGTCGACATGTACTTGTATATAACCATGTAACCAAAGAATCAAGATCTTGGGGAGGAAGCAGGTCTCCCTTAAATGTGGTGATTTCAAAAGATGGCCAACAATGGAATGAGATTGCTATTTTAGAAAATGAGCCTAAGGCAGAATTTTCCTACCCTGCAGTGATTCAAACAAAAGATGGAAAAATTCATATAACCTATACTTGGAAACGTGAGAAAATTAAACACGTTACAATTGAATTGAAATAGAATACTTTTTTTATCGCAACATTTCTTTAATGGCTTCCCTATCAGGTAGCCATTTTTTTAGTGCGTCAATCAATACATCCAATTCTTCAATGGAAGTAAAAACATTTGGTGCGATGCAAACTTTATTGATTAAAATAATAGACCTGGTTGTTCTAAGCAAATAGAAGAATAATGGTATATTTAAACTATTAAAAAATAGACAATGAACGATTTACAAAATAAGACAAAAATTATCAGGCGTAAATTTATAGGAAATGCAAGTATTGTCATGGCTACCATTGCGATAGCACCTCAAAAGGCATTCGCTAAAAATCAGCAGCTCGCTAACAAAGTCCGCATTGGAATTATTGGCGGAGGTTTTGGAGCGAGTTTTTATTTTCATGAACATCCCAATTGCATTGTAGAAGCAGTAAGTGATTTGCGAACCGAAAGGCGCGAGAGTTTAATGAAAGTATATCGATGCACAAAAAGTTATTCGTCATTGACGCTGCTGCTCAAAGACCCTAAGATTGATGCGGTTTTCATTGCCACTCCTGCACCTGACCATGTAAAACATGTCATTGAATCACTCCGTGCTGGAAAGCATGTACTGTGTGCCGTTCCCGCTGCGCTCACTTTGGAAGATTGTTACAAACTAAGAGATGCCGTGCGCCAATCAGGGCTTACTTATATGATGGCAGAAACAAGTTATTACCGGCAAAACACCATTTCAGTTAGGAAATTTCACGAAGAAGGCCGATTTGGTGAAATCTTTAGCGCCGCTGCCGAATACAATCATCCTGGACTGGAAGCTTTATGGTTTGAAAATGGCAAACCCACCTGGCGCCATGGATTACCTCCACTGCTTTATCCTACACACTGTACATCATTTTTAATTTCTGTTACAGGAGAACGACTCACCAATGTAAGTGCATTAGGCTGGGGTGATCAAAGTCCACTCTTGAAAAACAACCCATATCAGAATCCATTTTGGAATGAAACCGCATTTTTTCAGACCAATAAAAATCATCCATTTAGGGTGGAAGTCAATTGGAAAGGCGCTTTAACAAATGCAGAACGAGCCGAATGGCGTGGCGAAAAGATGAGTTTTATCTCAGCACCAACTGAATCTAGCGAGCATACTATTATTCGTTCAGTTAATACAGTTGGAAAAGATGATGCTGGCTTTCAAATAAAAGCAAATGTTACTGATCAATATACCCAGACAAAATGGTGGCAGACCGATCTTTTACCAGAACCTTTGCGCCACGATAGCGGCCATGATGGATCACATGCTTTTATCACGCATGAATTTATTGATGCCATCCTTCACAATCGTAAGCCTACCGTCAATATTTATGAAGCCCTAGCCTATACAGCACCCGGAATCATAGCCCATGCGTCTGCACTCAAAAATGGAGAATGCATGCAAATTCCCAATTTCGATAACTAAATTTTGTAAGTTGCTTCCTCCAATATTTTGGACCAGACCAAATAGAGTATTACCATAGGTTATAGGCTACTAAATAGCCTATAAGATACTTAGCTCATCCCAAAGGCTTTAATATCCGGGTTTGAAAGGGTGATTTTGACCAATTTTTAGTCTGCCGACTAAATAACTGAGAAAATATTTTGCAGAAATAATTAACCCCCTATCTTTGCAGTCCGAAAGAAAAAAAGGGAGTTTAGCTCAGTTGGTTTAGAGCATCTGCCTTACAAGCAGAGGGTCGGCGGTTCGACCCCGTCAACTCCCACACTGATAATCAAGGGTTTAGGAAGATA
>CANIMM010000176.1 GCA_947468255.1 Chitinophagaceae bacterium
AGTCGGATGCAGGTGCAGAAAAAGTAGTAGAAATTAAATTTAATTAATTACCGTGGGAATATTTTCCTTTTTTAAAAAGAAAGCATTTTTTTCTGAGCAAGACCAGGCTCGGATAGTAGCGGCGATTGCCACAGCAGAAAAGTCAACCAGCGGCGAAATTAGACTGTTTGTAGAAAGTAAAAATCCCTACATGGACCCATTAGAAAGGGCTGCAGAGATTTTCTTTCAATTGCAAATGGAACATACCGATAATCGCAATGGGGTGCTTTTGTATATTGCGATGAAAGATCGTGAACTGGCTTTGTTTGGAGATGAGGGCATTCATAAAAAGGTGGGGACTGAGTATTGGAAAAATGCCGTTCAAAATATGATTGGCCAGTTTGCGCATCAGCACATTGCTAGTGGAATTGAGCAATGTATTCTTCAAGTAGGTCAAACGCTTAAGGAAACATTTCCTTATGATTCCTCAACCGATAAAAATGAATTGTCCGATGATATTGTATTTGGCAAATAGCAAAGCATTGTAATTTGTCTTTTAAGTGCAGTAAATCGATGCATATTTAATTATTCAATAACAATTATTTCCCTTGGGGGAATGGGTATGAAAAAAATTACTTTCACATTACTGTTATTTTTTACCGCCATCGTTTCTTTTGCCCAGCAGGGGCAAGGGTTCTCAATGGACCAGGTAATTAAAACCCCTCCTAATCCCCCCAAGTTGGTAAATGATTTTGCCAATGTTTTAACAGCCGATCAGCAGCAGGCATTGGAAAGAAAACTTACCTTATTTAGTGATAGCACTTCCAATGAAATAACGGTGGTCATTGTGCCGCATTTGGATGGTATGGATCCAGCGGATGCAGCCATTGCTTTAGGAAGAACTTGGGGTGTTGGGGGAAAAAAGAATAACAATGGGGTGGTGCTGTTGATTTCAGTGGAAGATAGGAAATTAAATATCTCACCCGGATATGGACTCGAGAAATCACTTCCTGATATTGTCTGTCAGCAAATAATTAAGAATATTATCGTCCCTAACTTTCGCGGTAAAGATTATTATCGTGGGATAGAGGAAGGTACAGATGCTATTGTGCAGGCTACCAAGGGCGAGTTTAAGGCAGATGCGAAATATTCCAAAAGGGGGCGTCCAGGAGGCATTGGTAAATTAATTTTCTTTGTACTGATTATTATTGTTTTTATGGCAGTTGGATCAGGTGGCCGCGGAGGCGGTGGATCCTTTATGAGTAGTGGAGGTGCATTTCTGCTAGGGAGTTTGCTGGGAGGCGGAGGAAGGAGCGACTACGGAGGTGGCAGCAGCTCAGGAGGAGGGTTTGGTGGTTTTGGTGGAGGAAGTTTTGGGGGCGGCGGCAGCAGCGGAAGTTGGTAATAATTAAAAAAAGCTATAAAAAAATCCCGGCTATATAGTCGGGATTTTTTGTGGAGGTATTTTTATTAGGTATAAAATTATTTAAATACCTGTGTAATATATTCAGCTACTTCACCAGGTTTGGCTTTTGAAATTTTATCTAGTCCTGCCTTAAAACTAGCATCGGTAAAGCTTCTATACTGCTCAGGAATTAAACCTCTGAATTCTATGATATAGCCGATCCCCTGTTTTACCTTTTTTACATCGGCAACTTTTACTAGGTAATCACAAAACGCACCGGTCATTTGTAATTTATCCTGGCTGGGAGGTGCGTCATTGTACCGCTCAGCAATAAAGGTAAAGTCATCTTCTGCTCCATTTGAAATCAATATGGCTGTAACTACTTTCTCTAATAATCCTTTTGTATCTGAACTGTATTTTTTTGCTAATTGATAGGATTGGGCGGGCAGTAGTGAATGTAAGCCCTCCAATGCAGCACCAGCAACACTGTAGGAGGAGTCTCCTATTAGTTTGTTATAAAGTGGTTGGTATTGCGGATCCTTGGTATTGGCTAAAAAAAGCAGCGCCGCAGCCTTCGTTTTTTTATCCTTTTCATTGTTGGCTATCAATGCTATTTCACTGAGTATTTTTTTGTCTGTAGTAAATTTCGATTTGGCTAACTCATCAATGCTCCATTTTCGTAAGCCTGCAAATGCATCGTTGAGGCCAAGTTGTAATTCCGGCATGTTTTTTTTGGCAAAATAATCTAGTGCCTCTTTTCTATCTAAATAGTTGGGGGCATGTCGATATTGAAAAATAAAATCATCGGATGTTTTGGTGTCTGATTTATCCCAGAGTAATACTTTGTCTGCATCCACATTTACTAGATTAGGTTTTGTACTGCTGCTAAATGAAAAGCTGTCCAACCTGTTATTCATCCATACATTGTATCGTTTTTTAGCGTTACCCGTATATACATCAATTGCAATGGGCAGTTTGAATACGTTGTCTTCGGATTGTGTTTGTTTAATATAAACGGATACTTTTTCGTTCACTGCATTGTAGTAATAATTGATTTCCACTTTAGGTTGCCCGCTTCCGTAATACCATTGGTTCCAAAACCAGTTCAAGTCTTTACCGGTTATTTCTTCAAAAGCGAGTCTTAGCTGATGTGCTTCGCCCGTTTTAAATTTATTGGTGGTTAAATAATTATTGAGGGATTTAAAAAAAGCATCATCTCCCACATAGTTGCGCAGCATGTGTAAAATTCTTCCACCTTTATTATAACTGACTGCATCAAACATATCTTCCTTATCTGCATATTTGAAGCGAACCAGGTGCTTATTTTCGCTACCGCTTTGCAGATACCCCATCATATTTTCCAGGTTATGTTCGTCAGCTGCATCTTTGCCATATTTGTACTCATCCCATAAGTATTCGCTATAGTTGGCAAAACTTTCATTAAGTGTAAGGTTGCTCCAGCTTTCGGCTGTGACCAGATCGCCAAACCATTGGTGAAACAATTCATGCGCAATGGTTTCTTCCCAAGCATTGCCATCTGTCAGTTGTCTTGAATTTTGGTAGGCACTTTCCTGGTGAAGGGTAGCTGTTGTGTTCTCCATTGCGCCACTAACATAATCTCTACCTACCATTTGTGAATATTTGGCCCATGGGTATTCAATACCAAGTTTGGTTGAAAAAAACTGGATCATCTCAGGTGTATTTCCAAAAACACCTTTTGCATAAGGCGCTTCTTTTTTCTCCACATAATAATTCACTTCCTTGCCTTTATAGAAATCTTTAACAATCGCAAAGTCGCCCACCCCCATAAAAAATAAGTAGGGTGCATGGGGCAGATCCATTTTCCAGTAATCGGTGCGCGTGTCATCGGTGTTTTTCTTTTGACTGATTAACTTGCCGTTGCTAAGTGTTACATACTTTGCTGGCACGGTCATATAAATTTCTTCCGTAGACTTTTGATTCGGCTTATCAATGGTGGGCATCCATACGCTATTGGATTCCGTTTCACCCTGCGTCCAAATTTGCACCGGCTTACCTTTATCTTCCCCTGTTGGATTAATGAAGTATAAACCCTTTGCATCGGTGATGGCGGCACTGCCTTCCACAGTTAGCTCATTGGGTTTGGAGGTGTAGTTGATATACACCGTATACTTTTCGCCTCCTTTATACAGTTTATCCAGTTTGATGAAAAGCTGAAGCCCATCATATTTATATTGCAATGCTGATTTGATGGGTCCTTTCAATATGGCCACTTCATTAATACCCATACCCTTTGCATCCAACGTTAATGAATCGGTTGAGTAAAAGTGGGGTTGCAGGGTAATCGATGCTTTACCGTACATCCATGATTTAGGGTAATCAAATTTTACTTCTAATTTGGTATGAACGAGGTCATTGATTTTTGTATAGCTTTCGCGATAGGTCTTTTTCCAGGCACTGTCGGTTGCTATTTTTTGAGATTGGGCAGCCAATCCTATTCCAATGGCAAGGATTGTTAGCAGTAGTAATTGCTTCATAAAAAAATGTTTATTGTAAAATTAGGGCGACTTCAGCTAAAGCGCAATCATTTTTTTGATAAATGGCAAATCCATTACTATTATGAGTAATTTTGTCGTCTAAGCAAATCATAGCATGAAGTATTTTACAATTGTATTTTTTACTCTTTTTCTTTTTTTGTTGCCAGTACTAAAAGCGCAGCAAAATCATTTTATATATATTCAGACTGAAAATCATCAGACTTTTTATGTTAAGTTGGAGAAAAAAATATTCACTTCATCTGCTTCGGGATATTTAATACTGCCTAAACTCAAAGATGGCAGCTATCGGCTTTCTATTGGCTTCCAAAAAAATGGGGTGGGGGAGCAAAATATGGTTTGTACAATTGACAAAACAGATATTGGGTTTATATTGAAAAATTTTGGAGCCAAAGGGTGGGGGTTGTTCAACTTGCAAACGCTGGATGTGATAATGGATAATACTGCGAGCAACTCCAATATGGTGTCTGTGGTTACCAAAACAGATGCTTTTTCAAATATGCTTTCAGAAGTAGTGAATGACTCTACCATTCGGCAAATAGAAACCTATAGTGTGGAGACTAAAAAATTGGCTGTTAAGGAGCAGGAAAGGAAACCTACTGATTTGGCAAACGTTCAGCAGGTAGCCCCTGTTAATCAAACAAAAACTGTTGAGGCAATTGCGCAATCCCCAGCCGTTAGTCTTAAAAGCATTCCTGTCACAGCGGTTGTGAATGTGCAGCAGCCTGTTGTGAATTATGCAAAGTCTACCATCAATCTTAGTTTGATAAAAAAGGAGGAGGGTGGTACAACGATGATTTTTATTGATGAAAAAAATGGAAGTAAGGATACAATTAGCCTATTTATTCCTATTGATAAATTGCCGGTTGCGGTTGTTGAAGAAAAGTCCGTTGAAGTGGCAGCGCCTCTAGCGCAGATTCAGCCTACAACAGTTACAGTTGGCAAAGATAATATGGGGAATAGTCGTTTTCTTGATATTGAGCTACCGGGTAACAATGGTCTTTCAACAGAAAAAAAGCCAGTAGAAAATGAGACTGATAAAAGCAAGCAATGGAGCAGTGAAATTGATAAAAAGGAGCCAGCTAATTTGCCTTTACAAGTGGCAATACACTCCACTCCAATTATCAATTCCGATTGTAAAGTTCTTGCCTCGGAAGAAGATTGCATCAAGTTGCGAAAAAAAATGGCGGCGGCTGGTGGCGAAGAGGATATGTTGAAGCTTGCAAAAAAATCATTGAAGTCAAAGTGTTATTTAGTTGACCAGATTAAGAATTTGAGTATGGTATTTTTAAAGGATGCAGGAAGATTTGCATTCTTTGAAGCTGCTTATCCCTTTGCTTTTGATTCACACAATTTTAAGATACTGCAAAACCAATTAGTGGAAACCAATTATATCAATCGTTTTCAGTTAATGATTCGTCACTAAAAAATTCGCTCCAAAGTCATTGAATTGTTAAGGAGTGTAAAAGGTATTATGCTACGCTATTTTATAGAAGTTTTGTATAAAGGCAGCCAGTATGCTGGTTTTCAAATTCAGCAAAATGCCAATTCAATTCAGGCTGAAATCGAGCAGGCGCTTTCAATATTTTTCAAGGAAAAATTTTCGCTTACAGGTTCTTCTCGAACCGATTCGGGGGTTCATGCATTCAGTAATTTTTTCCATTTCGATTCCAATTGTTTAGCCAGCTATACTCCCGATCGGTTAGCAAAAGTGGTGTATAATTTGAATGCTATTTTGCCCGATGATATTGTGATCAAAAAAATATTTCTGGTTAAAAGTGATGCCCATTGCCGCTTTGATGCAATTGGCAGGGAGTATAAGTATTTTATTTATCAGTTGAAGGATCCTTTTTTAGCTGACCGAGCGTTTTATTATCCATACCAGCTAGACATACAATTATTGAATGAAGCCGCAAGCGCGCTGTTTTCGTATCGGGATTTCACAACATTTTCAAAACGAAATACGCAGGTTACTAATTTTGAGTGTAGTATAGTGAAAAGCGAATGGGCTTTTGAAGACAATCTGCTTGTTTACACTGTACAGGCCAACCGTTTCTTACGTGGAATGGTGAAAGGGTTAGTGGGCACTATGCTTAAGGTGGGTACAGGAAAAATGGCTGTTTCAGCGTTTTGCGCTATTGTAGAGAGCAAGGACTGTTCCCGGGCAGATTTCTCTGTTCCTTCGCAGGGGCTATGTCTTATGAATGTTATTTATTAGTTGTTGGGTAGTTTTGTTGCAACATATGCCCGTTTTTTAGCTGGTTAACAAGTAGCTTACCTCATTATTTCTAGGGGATAAAAAGAACAGCAAAAATAATTACAGAATTATAAAGTTCTGTTAGTCAGTGTAGGCAATCGTTTCAGTGTTATTTTTATTTTTTTTAGGGAGAGGAGGGTTCTTTTTTTCAAAAAAACTTGGCTAGTATGCCATATCACGTTATCTTTGCCGTCCGCTATCAAAAAATAGCTGCAGTTCTTAAAAATCCAGCACAATAAATTTCAAACTTTTTAGTAAAATTGTAGAAATAAAATTGGGTGGTAGTGTAAACAAACATACCTTTGCACTCCGAAATAAAAAATCGGAATTAGTTCATGTAAATATTTTCCTAAGTAATTCATTATCAATCAATAAAACGAAGGTTAGTTGAAAAATAAGGAGTTTACAAATGGGTAATAATAATGGTGTCATTAGATTGGCATAAAGTTCTTTGAAAGATTGGAAACAACAGCAAGAATCTTCGGATTCAAAAAAGCAGACGTAGCAAACAATAATTAGAATTTGAATAATTAGTTTCTTCTTTGAAATTACAT
>CANIMM010000177.1 GCA_947468255.1 Chitinophagaceae bacterium
ATATTGCGATTCCTCAGGAACCGCTACCTATAATGACCGTCTTTCCCTTAGAAGGGTAGAGGTAGTACACCAGTTCCTACTATCTGAAGGCATTGCTGATTCTGCTATTATAGTAAAAAAAGGCTATGGAGAAAATAAGCCACTTAATGATAATGCTACCAAAGAGCAACGCAGCTTAAATAGAAGAGTTGAACTGATTGTTGCAGCCACTGGGTTGGGAACTACCTTAACCGTAGATCAAATATTATCCGGTGCTAAAATTAGTACAGGTGATAAAATAACGCTGAAAACCATCAATTTTATTGGTGGGTATCATTATTTTATTGACGAATCTTTACCCGCGTTGAGGGAATTACTGAAGGTGATGAGATCGCACCCTACAATGGTTATTCGCGTAGAAGGACATATTTGTTGCGGACCTTTAGATGAAGCGGATGGAATTGATCTTGGAACTGAAATAAAAAATTTATCGGTTGCTCGTGCAAAAGCTGTACAGGAATACTTGGTAAATAATGGAATAGAAGCAAGTCGAATCAGTTCTGCTGGTTTTGGGCACACCAAACCCCTTCACCCATACCCGGAAAAAACAGCAGAGGAAGAACAGGCAAACCGAAGGGTAGAGATTGTAATCATTTCAATGCAATAATATTATGTTCAGTTTGTACTTACGATCAGTACAAAAGAAATGATATTGTACTAATAGCCAATGAAAACAATATCTTGAAAGAACGAAACACTCTACAACCGAAAGCCTACATTGGTTTGTCTTCGGACAATGGCCCATTAAAATTAACGGAACCAATTACCTATATAGCTTGTTCCTAGCCATAAAAGCTTTCATAATTTGATATAATGCGGTAAAAAAACAAAATAATCACCGCAATTTTGCGGTAAATAAATCATATATCTACCGCAAAATTGTATTAAACAATGGCTAAATACATCTTCGAACATAGAAACTGGACAAAATTTACTTGACTATAAGCTTTTTAAATAAGCAATGCTTAAAGGGATGTTTTCCATTTCGTGGTTGCTTTCATCTTCGATAAAGCAATGTAGCACTCCATATTTTTTGGCAAGTGTAATAATTTCTTTCCAATTTGCCTGGCCCATTCCAACCGGAACATCATTTTCAGCAGGCGTGCCCCCAGACAAATTCCCTACCACCCCTTTTTTTAAATCTTTTAAATGCATCAACTTAAAACGACCAGGATATTTATTTAACAATGCCACAGGCATTTCCGCACCTCCACCATGCATTACCCATAAAACATCCATCTCAAAAGAAACATATTTAGGATTGGTAGATTTAATAATATAATCTAAAAGCGTTCCGTCTTCATAGGGATAAAATTCATAGCCGTGCTCATGGTAACACAAGGTCAACCCATTTTCACTTAATAGTTTACCAGCAGCATTAAAAACCTGAACCGCATTTTTTGCATGCTCTAATGTAAACTCACTTCTTGAATGCGGTATCCAAGCACACATCACAAATTTAGCACCTAAGGTTTTAGCCCTCGCTACCACTGCCATGGGGTCTTTTGCCAATTCATCAAACTCAGCGCCTGTAGATGGAATGCTTAACCCTTTCGCATCACAAAGTTTTTTAAACTCAGTGTCTGTTATTCCTTTTGGCAGATTGGCCTCTATCTCCGTAAAACCTACACTTTTAATTTCATCCAATGTTTTTTCAACACCGTTCGGGAAATGATTTCTGAATGAATAGGTCTGAACCCCTATTGGGTAAGTGTACAATTTTTGTGCAGTAACCATGCTTGTCAAAAGGGCGGCAAATGTTAAAAAAATGAAAGTTTTCATGTAATTAAATTTTATAGTAAGAAAATATCCTATCCTTTTTAAATTATATAACTAATGTAGTTATCAAATCGGTTTAAAAAAAATGTTTTTTCTTTTTAAAATAACTATCTATCTGTAAATTCACTCCTTTAGTACCCCTGATCCCATTCGTGGTTGACCCCCCTATAAAAAGAGTCAATTTCCTGATTTTGATACAACTCAATGAAATTTAACCATTCATGCTGATTAATTTAATGTGAAGGGATGGATGCCCTATAGCCAATCAATATATTGCCCATTTTTCAACAGCAAAGGGAATGAGAACGATCTATCCTCTACAGACTAATTACTCCTTTATGTATAGACGAGTATCAACTTTTTCAATGACCACTATCATTGATAGTTGATTGTACTGTAAATACTTTTAAGGTAAATCTACAGATTGGGTTTACAAATCATTTATATAAATTTTAATAAATTAAAACGTATGAAATTACTTTCACTTATTTGCTTATTCATTGCAGGTTTCACTATCATCGCACCTGCTCAAGTAAAAACATTGCCAAGCATTACTTTATTGGCAAGGAACTATAAATACTTGAGATCTCTTGACAATAAGGAGGTTGCTCAACCAGTTCAAATGCTCGAGCAACAAGCAGCGGTATATGATGTAAAAGAATCAGAATTCTTCCAGGATGATTTTGATACTTACTATGTTTCATTTTATCTACCCATGGGATATATTCTTGCCATTTATGATTCAACAGGGAAACTTTTGAGTACTGCGGAAAAGTTCAAAAATGTAGCTGTTCCTTCGGCTGTTAGAACTGCTGTGATAGAGCGATATCCTAATTGGGCGATTTCAAAAAATATTTATCGAGTAAATTTTGAGGATGCAAAAGGAGCTAAACAGGTATATAAACTTGTGTTAGAAAATGGCAAAAAACGGATACGTGTTAAGGTGAATGAAAAAGGTGAAATTTTTGGTTAGGCTGAAAATTCCGGGAAATCCATTTATATAGTGAACCCAATGAGATTTGGGTTTGACAGCTTATAAAGAGATAAGTTGCGTAATCTTAAGATTGATACACCAGTATGAAATTCAACAATTCTTTGTTACCAATTTAATTTGGAAAATTAGACTCATTGAATGTGGGTATTTCCATCAAAGGAAATACCCACATTTAATTTTTGCTAAGATTACAGCAACTAAAGCACTCAGTGACTTTGCTGCTGTTGGTTTGACAGCTAAACCAGATGGTTTAATAATGAAGCTGGGTAATCTCTATAGTTTACTTTCTTTTATACGAAGTCCTTTTGTATCAAACATGGTATTCAACATGCCTTTCACATTGTCAGCATCAACAGGCTCTAATTGCAGCATTAAATCATACCCCATTGCAGTATAAGAAACAGTAATTGATTTATCTGCGACCGCTACATTGCTAATCTTAGAAATTTCAACACCAGTACTATCTTGAACAATACCCATGTATTTGCCTTCCTTTTGTTCAATAACAAATCCCATTTTCACATCTCCATAGGGTGTTCCAAATATTGTCATGGTCCATTTACCACTGTAATAAGCATCATTTGCTTGTGCTTTTACAGTATGACAAAAGAAAAAACTTAAAAAAATTGTTAGTAGTAAACTTGCTTTTTTCATATTATATATTTTTATGAAATTATAACTTTTTTTTTATTCCACATAAACTGCTTTCATTCGTCTTTTACAATGTGCAAAATCATAGGTACTGGAATTATTTTACCAATCAGCATGTATTCCAAAAATGGGAGATTTGCCAAAATTTCTATTATGAATAATTGCTATATCTCTTGTAATAGCATCAAATTTTTCACTTCAATAAATGCCAATATTTTAAAAAGACTATCTTTAATTGTAAGGAAAATCTAAGATTAAAAAATACCTTCGTAAAGTAATACCAAGATTAATTATTAAGTACCAGCTTTTTCTAGGTCAAAACAATATCCTGATCAAAGAATCAAATAAATTCAACATCAACTAAACTGAAAGTTTTAATGTTATGGAAAATGATAAAAAAAATGTACGAGTCCTGGTAGTGGGTTGCGGAAATATGGGGTCTTCTCATGCGATGGCATACCATACCATTGATGGGTTTGAGATCTGCGGACTTGTGAGTAGAGGCAATTCAAAGGAGTTATTAAATGCCAAATTGGATAGTAGTTATCCATTGTTTACTGATATAGATGAAGCGATCAATGCTACACGACCGGATGCAGTTTGTATTTCAACTTATCCGGATACGCATGAAAGCTATGCCATCAAAGCATTTGAGAATGGATGCCATGTATTCTTAGAAAAGCCATTGGCCGATTCCGTTGAAGCTTCTGAGCGTATAGTCGCTATGGCTAAAAAAGTCAATAAGAAATTAGTAGTAGGTTATATCCTGCGTCACCATCCTTCATGGGAGCGTTTTATTGAATTGACCAGGGAATTGGGCAAGCCGCTCGTAATGCGCATGAATCTTAACCAGCAAAGTGATGGTAGCATGTGGACACTACATCGCAACTTGATGAATAGCTTAAGTCCGATTGTTGACTGTGGCGTGCACTATATTGATGTAATGTGCCAAATGACCCGTTCAAAGCCGGTCCAGGTATATGCAATCGGTGCAAGGCTCACCGAAGAAATTCCTGTTGGAAATTATAATTATGGTCAACTACAGATCCGCTTTGAAGATGGGTCGGTGGGATGGTATGAAGCTGGATGGGGGCCCATGATCAGCGAAACGGCTTTTTTTGTGAAAGATGTTTTCGGCCCTAAAGGTTCTGTATCTATCGTAGCTAAAGAAGCGGGGGGTGCAGGAAAGTCTTCTTCCATCGAAGCGCACACGAAAACAGAATCGTTGCGTTTTCATCATGCTGACCTCGATAAAAATGAAAAGTTCGCGAAAGAAGATACCTGGATAAATCTGGAAGATGAACCAGACCACCAGGAGCTTTGTAACCGGGAACAAAGGTATTTTCTCAAATCAATTATAGAGGATATTGATCTGAGTAATCACGCCGAAGATGCAGTAAATAGTCTGCGGATAGCTTTTGCATGTGATGAATCGGTTAGAACCGGAAATGTGGTGTCATTAATCTAATTAAGGCCGCAAAATTAATAATACTCAATCGCTTAATTGAAAAGTCAAAGCAATTGCCAACAGCTTTGATTTTTCAATGCGATCAACAGTAGCCAAATCTAACTGATCCCTAGTAATATAGTCTTTTCATGACTGAACATTGGATGATTCAAACATCCATTCAGAACAACTATGCTTCTAAAAAAGCTGTGATAGTTGAAGCACTTATCAAAATGCAAAAACTTTTCAATAATTTCGCAGCAAAATCAAGCATATTTTAATTTGAAAATAGTGCGTAAAGTACTTTTTATGCTTTCTTTCTATTCGACGCAACATTTTTGATAAATTTTTCTACTATAAATAAAAAACAATGAGCTTACTGAATGACCTTAATTGGCGCTATGCCACCAAAAAAATGAACGGTGAAATCGTTCCACAAGAAAAAGTAGATTATATTGTAGAAGCGGCAAGACTCGCGCCTACCTCTTCTGGGTTACAGCCTTTTGAAATTCTTGTAATTACCAACAAAGCGCTTCTTTCAAAAATTTCACCAATTGCCCACGGACAGAGCCAAATTACGGATGCTTCTCATGTATTGGTTTTTGCAGCCTGGGACAATTATACCGAAGAGCGCATCAATGAATCATTTGCAAGAAACAATGAAGAAAGAGGATTGCCAGCAAGTACAACCGATGATTATAGGAATATGTTGTTGAAAATATATTTGGCTAAATCGGCAGAAGAAAATTTTACACACGCGGCTAAACAAGCTTATATAGGTTTTGCAACAGCTCTTATTGCAGCAGCCGAACAAAAAGTAGATGCTACTCCTATGGAAGGTTTCAATCCAACTGCCTTAGACGAGCTATTGAATTTAAAAGCAAAGGGTTTGCGTAGTGTGTTACTTTTACCAATTGGCTATAGAGACGCACAGAATGATTGGTTGGTTAATATGAAAAAGATTCGGGTATCTAAAGAAAGATTTGTTACTGAGTTAAAGTAACACTCTTGATTTGGCTAAGTAGAGTCTGTGGTAACTTCAAACCTTAAAAAAATACCCCTTTCTGCTGTTAATCTTTCTTTTTAATCAATTATCAATTGATTAAAACCTAACGAATATCATCAACTAGTATTTGTATTACACAAATAATAGTGGTTATCTTTGTATCGTGAAGAAAGTTGTAGTCATATTGTTGTTAATAATTTATAGTGGCTCTACTATTGGGGCCACTATCAATATGCACTATTGCATGAATAAATTTGCTGACTGGTCTTTGTTTGGTGAAAAAAAAGCCAAATGTGCTAAATGCGGAATGTCCAACAACGGTTGTTGTAAGGATGTAATAAAGCAAATTAAATTATCGCTTGATCAGCAAAAGGCCGAGTACGTTCAAAATGTAAAGTTCAATATTGTTACAATATTAAAAAGCCCTTTTAGTTTTCCTGCCAAAAAATTCACTTCAATCAATAAGCTAATCGTAGCTTATTTGCATTCGCCTCCTTTGCTACTCCAAAAGGATTTACAGGCTTTTTATTCTATTTTTTTAATTTGATGCTAGTCGATATTTAATAGTGTATCTATTTAATAATCGATTAAAGAATTAACAATGAAATTGCATACGTATTTATTATTACTATGTTTGACATTTGTCAATATAGTAAGTTTTGCACAAGATGCAAAAAATGGAGCTGTTGTTTCCACTAGCTTTAAAGTTTTTGGAGCATGTGAACAATGTAAAACTAGAATTGAATCGGCCCTCAAAATAAAGGGAGTTAAAATAGCCATTTGGGATGTGGATACAA
>CANIMM010000178.1 GCA_947468255.1 Chitinophagaceae bacterium
AAAGTTACGGGCTATGTAATGAATTTTGCACCGCTCGCAGTTTTTGGAGCGATGGCGGCCATCATCGCAAAACAGGGCATCGGCATTTTAAAAACCTATTCCATTTTTATTGGAGAGTTTTATTTTGGCTTGATCTTGTTATGGTTATTTCTGATTTTTGCCGGTTATTTATTTGTGGGAAAGCGGGTACTCAATTTAATCAAAAGAATGAAGGAGCCAATTTTATTGGCCTTTAGTACTTCCAGTAGTGAAGCGGCTTTTCCAAAAACAATGCAAGAGCTGGAGAAATTTGGCTGTAAGAATAAAATCGTGAGTTTTGTTTTGCCACTGGGTTATTCTTTTAATTTGGATGGAAGCATGATGTATATGACATTTGCATCATTGTTCATTGCTCAAAGTTATGGGATGGATATTCCGCTGGCAACGCAATTGACTATGTTGTTGGTATTGATGCTTACCAGTAAGGGGATTGCAGGTGTTCCCAGAGCATCCTTGGTAGTAATTGCTGGCACACTGGCTACTTTTAATATTCCCGAAGCAGGTATCGCGTTGCTTTTAGGAATAGATCCATTGTTGGATATGGGAAGAAGTGCTACCAATGTGGTAGGCAATAGTATTGCAACTGCAGTAGTGAGTAAGTGGGAAGGGGAATTGACAATGGGTGAAAAAGAAGCAGTCATTTAAATAAGCAACAATCTTTTTAATTGACTGGCATTGATTTATATTTAAATTGCTTTAAAAAAATAATTCTCAATAAATATTTACATAACGCATGTTCGATTTTATTTTATTATTTCACTGGACACAATTGTTGCAACCACAATGGTATATTGATAACGGTGGTTTATGGTTTATTGTATTTGCAGTTTTTGCAGAGACCGGATTATTCGCAGGTTTTTTTTTACCAGGAGATTCATTGCTATTCGTTACGGGTATCTTTAGCGATAACCTCGTTAAAACAGCTTTTGGAATTGAATTGCAAAGCTCATTTTTCAATTTGATGGTGTTGGGCATCGTTATTTCCTTGGCCGGGGTCATAGGTAATTTTGCAGGATATTGGTTTGGTCAAAAAAGTGGTCCTTATTTATTTGAAAAAAAGGATAGCTTTTTGTTTAAGAAAAAATATTTATTTCAGGCCAAAGATTTTTACGACAAGCATGGGGGAAGTGCCATTGTAATGGCTAGGTTTTTACCCATCCTCCGAACTTTTGCACCCATTGTTGCCGGAATAGTGGCGATGGATAAAAAGAAATTTACATTTTATAATATCGTTGGGTCCTTCTCTTGGGTTTTTTCAATGTTGTTTGCCGGCCATTACCTACAAATTCTATTTTTGAATTGGTTTAGCTTTGATCTGAAAAAACACTTGGAAGTAATTGTTGTAGGCATCGTGTTAATTACTACCGCTCCCATATTATTAAAATTATTTTTTGGAAAAAATAAAAAGTAGTCAAAGCCTAATGGCGAAAAACTCATCCGATGAATAAAACTACCAATTCCATTTTTAACATAACGGTTCTTGTAGCCGCCTTAGGTTATTTTGTAGATATCTACGATCTTCTTTTATTCCAAATTGTAAGAGTAGATAGTTTAAAGAGTATGGGGCTTTCAGTAGCCCAGGTAAAATCCGAAGGGGAATTTATTATAAGCGTTCAGATGATTGGACTGTTGGTGGGTGGCATTATTTGGGGTGTAATGGGTGATAAAAAAGGGCGACTGAGTGTTTTATTTGGCTCCATTGTATTGTATTCTATTGCCAATATTATCAATGGGTTTGTACAAACCCCTAATCAATATGCACTCACCAGATTCTTTGCAGGCATTGGGTTGGCGGGAGAGTTGGGGGCGGGTATTACGCTGGTCTCTGAATTGGTGAGTAAGGAAAAAAGAGGGGTAAGTACTTCTTTGGTTGCCGGAATTGGTTTGACCGGAGCGGTAGTAGCTTATTTTATTTCTCAAAATTTCAATTGGCGAATCTGCTATTTTATTGGCGGCGGTTTAGGCTTTTGTCTTTTATTGTTGAGAATATCTGTTTTTGAAAGTGGGATGTTTACTAAGTTGAAAGAACTAGATGTACAGCGAGGTAATTTTTTCATGTTCTTTACTGACAAAATTCGTTTCAAAAAATATTTATTGGCTATATTAATTGGCCTACCCACTTGGTATGTGATTGGTATTTTAGTGGCCTTTTCAAATGATTTTGGAAAAGCATTTGGCTTTTCAGAAGAGGTGTTGCCCAAAAAATCAACCCTATTTGCCTATGCTGCCATTGCTATTGCAGATATTATGGTTGGTTTAATTAGCCATTGGTTGAAGAGTAGAAAAAAGGTCCTGTTTATTTTTTATGGGCTTACTATCATTTCAATTGGCATTTATTTTACCCAACAAAATGGAACTGCGGCTGGTATGTATATGATCTGTGCTGCAATGGGCTTTAGTGTTGGCTTCTGGGCCATTTTTGTAACAATGGCTGCAGAGCAATTCGGCACTAATTTAAGATCAACGGCAACTACCACCGTACCTAATATGGTGAGAGGCGCATTACCTTTGATGTTCCTTTTGTTTAAAACTTTACAGTCTGTAACAGGCAATTTTATTACCGCAGGATGGCTAACCGGTTTAGTAGTGATGGTCATCAGTTTTACTGCTGCATGGTTTACAGAAGAAACTTTTGGAAAGGATCTGAATTATGTTGAAATCTAATTTAAACAACTACTAAGTATCAAGGGCCTCTTCGCTGCAAATTTTTGAATTATACATTTACAATCAGTACGGGTATTTTTAATTCATGCCGCACCGTGTTTACTGTTTCGCCATAAATGAAATCCTTCAATCCAGTATGACCATGCGCACCTGCAACTAGCATGTCGGCATTCAATTCTTTTACGATCCGAACGATTTCTTTTGCCCGGTTTCTAAAACCTAAATGCCCCTCTACCAAATAGCCACGCTGTTGTAACTGGCTTACATACCAATCCATGCGTTCCTTATCTTTTCTAGTTTCATAGTCATCACTGTCGGTACCCAGTAGTTTGGCTGAAGCACTTTCTACTACATGCACCAACACGTAACGCGTATTTTCTTTTCCCTGGCCAATAGCAAAGGACAATAGTTTCTGGTCCTTTTCGCTGAAATCCAGTGCGATAGCGATGATTTTAAATTCTGGTATGGTCAATTGATTGATGACTTCCAAGTCAGGATGCATTTGAATGGAAGCTGATTTTTGAACAGTCTTAAAAAGTGGAAATATAAGAATGTAGAGTAGTAAGGCGAGCGAAAGCAAACCCAACAATGTCAATCCAATTTTAGAAAAAATTGCAGCAGCAGCCCATGAGCTGGCTATTTCATTTGTTAGCATCGATAGATTTAAAAAAACCAATATGGCTGCAATTGCCCAGGCAGTTATTTTTGTAATGGGGGAGATGACAAAATCCCCCATCGTTTTTCTATCACTTACAAAATGTATCAGTGGAATAATGGCAAAGCCCAATTGTAAACTTAATATCACTTGACTTAATACCAGTAAGGAATTAACTTTTTCCTCTCCATAGATTACAATGACTATGAGTGCAGGTATGATAGCTAGCAATCGGGTAAGCAAACGTCTTACCCATGGGTTGATTCTCAAACTCAAATACCCCTCCATAATTATTTGTCCTGCCAGCGTACCCGTGATGGTACTACTTTGTCCCGCCGCAATCAGTGCAATGGCAAATAGTTTGGGTGCTAGGTTACCTAGAAAACTAGGTAATAGCCGATGCGCTTCCTTTATTTCAGCAACCTGAGAATTACCTGTTTTGAAGAAAACGGTAGCAGCTAAAATGAGGATGGCTGCATTTACCAAAAAAGCTAGATTGAGTGCGATGGTGGTATCAATGCGGTTAAATTTGAGGGCCTGTTTGATACCAGCATTGGATCGGTCAATTTTACGGGTTTGAACCAGGGCAGAGTGCAAGTATAAATTATGTGGCATTACGGTTGCTCCGATGATTCCTATTCCAATGTAAAGTGCTTCATCTGATAATGCAGAGGGAATAAAGCCATGGGCGATTTCACTGATCACCGGTCCTGCAAAAATAATTTCTATTAAAAATGAAATGGCTACTACTGCTACCAAGCTAATGATAAAAGCTTCCATCTTGCGCATCCCCATTTTTTGTAAGTACAATAAAAGAAAGGTGTCCAATATGGTAATGGATACTCCCCAGATCAAAGGCAAACCAGTTAATAATTGTATACCAATCGACATGCCTAAAACCTCTGCTAGGTCACAAGCTGCTATGGCTAGTTCTGCAAGTAAGTACAATGCGAGGTTGACAAATCTAGGGTATGCTTCTCGGTTTGCTTGTGCAAGATCCCGCCCACGAACAATGCCTAGCCTTGCAGAAAGTCCTTGCAGCAATAGCGCCATCAAGTTACTCATCAGCAGTACCCAAATTAAACTATACCCAAACTTGCTGCCTCCGGCAAGATCCGTAGCCCAGTTGCCCGGATCCATGTACCCCACACTGATCAGGTAGGCAGGTCCAAGAAAAGAAAGCATTTTGCGCCATCCCCTTTTTTTTCCTGTTGTGTCGATGCTTTGGTGGACTTCACTGAGTGAAGTTGCCGGGTGGGATTGTTTATTCATGATGTACAAAAATATTTTTCGCTACCGGTTTACTAATGATACAGGCTGCATACTTGCCAACTTTGATTTCTATCGACTCGTCAAAACTGAACCGCTGGTTTATCTTCAATTCAGTTCCTATATTGATGTGATAATGATTGAGCAATTCCAGCATTGCTGGCGACTGGTTAGCTACGGAGCTTACAATAACCTTTTTCTTTTCCGTCACATCTGCGATACTGAGTTGATGAATGACGGGTATTTTACCATCCCCATCTGGAATTGGGTCGCCATGGGGGTCTGTTTGGGGGTAGTTGAGAAAGCTATCCAGCTTTTGAATCAAGTCTTGGTTACTGACATGTTCAAGATCTTCAGCAATGGCATGTACTTTATCCCATTCAAACCCCAACTTGGTGACTAAAAAATATTCCCATAGTCGGTGGCGCCTGACGATGTTGATGGCCACTTTATTGCCCTTGGTAGATAGCCGAAACCCTTTGTATTTCTCATAATCAAGCAATTTTTTCATTTGCAGTTTCTTGAGCATATCGGTTACAGAAGCAGCTTTGGTCTGCAGTTCATTGGCCAGTGAATTGGTATTGACCAGATCAGATTGCTGCTGAAGGTGGTAGATGTTTTTGATATAATTTTCTTCGGAAACTGAAAATTTCATTTTGACTAAATTAAATTTTAGTCAAATCTAAAAAATATATTCAATTTTTCAAAATGTAGCCTTCCCGTAAATTGGCTAAACCCAGTTTTCCCAATCCTTCCTTATTGCGGTCCGAAAAACGGTTCTAGGGCATAAAAACGCAAATGCTACTGTAAATGTTGCCTTCATTTAAGCTGAATGATAATTGTAGGCTATGGTAAGTGGCAGGAAATAAAAAGTATTGGGGTAAGACATTTGAATAAATGACTATTTTAATTACTTTTAGCAGTAGGGCAATTTTAATTTTCCTGGTAAAAGACATTTACGACAGAAAGTAATCGATGGTGTTCGTTTTATCAATAATAATTGAGTTGAATAATTGGACCAAAAGGGATTACCCTCACGATATATGGGTACTCATCTTTTTTCCTGAAAATTCGCATTATCTTGCAGTCTATTTCAAATTAATCTGATGTATGAGTTTTAATAATTTCAAAGTTCCATATGCTGTAAACGAAAATTACAGTAAACGAATCGCTTACTTTTCGATGGAATTTGCAATCCACCAACCTTTAAAAATATATAGCGGCGGACTTGGTTTTCTATCAGGTTCGCATATGCGAAGTGCCTACGAATTAAAGCAGAATATGGTTGGGATTGGTATTTTATGGAAATTCGGTTACTATGACCAGGCTCGAAACGCAGACCAGACACTTCAGGTGCAGTGGAACGAAAAAATTTATAATTTCTTGGAGGATACGGGCATTAAATTCCAGATTAATATTCATGACAATCCAATTTGGGTAAAAGCGTGGTACCTAAATCCAGAGACGTTTAACAGCGCTCCCATGTTTTTATTAAGCACCGATTTGCCTGAAAACGATTACGTAACACAGACCATTACCCATCGGTTGTATGACGGAAATGAGGCTACCAAAGTTGCCCAGTTTATTTTATTGGGGGTAGGTGGCGCTAAATTAATGGATGAAATTAATTTCAATCCAGAGTTGTACCATTTAAATGAGGCGCATGGAATTAGTGCAGCTTTTTATCTGCACCGAAAATTTGGCAGTGTTGAAGAAGTTAGAAAACGCCTGGTATTTACTACCCACACGCCCGAAGAAGCGGGAAATGAAAAACATGATATTTTTTTATGTCAAAAAATGAGTTATTTCTGCGGAATGCACATCGATGATGTGCGAAAAATTACCGGTATGGAAGATAATTTATTTAACCATTCCTTAGCGGCTCTGCGTTTTGCCAAACTAGCCAATGGAGTTTCTAAACTTCATGCCGAGGTGAGTAGAAAAATGTGGAATAAGTATACGGGTATTTGTGAAATAAAAGCCATTACCAATGCCCAAAACTGGCGGTACTGGGCAGATAAACAGCTGTATAAGGCCAAAGTAGAAGGCAATGATGTTTGGTTCGATGATCG
>CANIMM010000179.1 GCA_947468255.1 Chitinophagaceae bacterium
ATCATCGGTTTGGAGCATGTCGATAAAGTGATAGAGATAGACCAGTCTCCGATTGGAAGAACGCCGAGAAGTAACCCTGCCACCTATTGTGGCTTCTTCACCGATATCCGCACTTTATTTGCAGCGATACCGGAAGCAAAAATTCGTGGCTATACTGCGGGTCGTTTTTCATTTAATGTAAAAAGTGGGCGATGTAATGTTTGTGAAGGTGGAGGAATGCGGGTGATTGAAATGAATTTTTTGCCCGATGTGTATGTCCATTGCGAAAAGTGCAATGGAAAAAGGTATAACCGCGAAACACTGGAAATCCGATACAAGGGTAAGTCAATCAGTGACGTGTTGGACATGACAGTGGATGAGGCCGTGGAATTTTTTCAGGCGGTACCTTTTATTTATCGTAAAATAAAAGTATTGAAGGAAGTAGGATTGGGATATATTACCCTAGGCCAGAGTGCAGTTACGCTCAGCGGAGGGGAGGCCCAGCGGGTAAAATTATCTACTGAACTAGGTAAAAAGGATACCGGAAAAACTTTTTATATTTTGGATGAACCTACTACCGGACTTCACTTTCAGGATATCCAGCATTTGTTGGAAGTGTTGAATAAACTGGTGGAAAGGGGCAATACCGTTTTGGTGATTGAACACAATATGGATGTAATTAAAGTGGCCGATCATATCATTGACATTGGACCAGAGGGTGGTGATGGCGGCGGATTGGTTTTATTTGAAGGGGTTCCTGAGGAGCTGGTAAAAGTAAAAGGAAGTTTTACGGCACAGTATTTAAAACCAGAGCTGGAAGGCTAATCTAAAAAGTAGCAAAGGATAAACGTGAAGTTTTGCTTGTGGTTCCAGGGGGCGCATCATACAAAAATGTTTGTTGTTTTCCGAGGGTAAACTTGAACGCTATCGCTTTGCTAATTTACTATCAAATATATACACTTCTTTTGTAATAAGAACAGCTCGTGTATAATTTAATTCACATTTTTTTCATCCGCTCACTCAATTTTTATTGGAAAGTAACATTTCAATATGGGGTATATTGTCTTCCAAATAAGTTTCGCTCACTTGTATAAAACCGAGTTGTTCATAAAATTTTTGAAGGTAAAGTTGTGCGGATATTTTAATTGCGTTGCAGTCAAATTGCGCTTGCGTCCGAATGATTGCTTCTTTCATTAATTCACGTCCGTATCCGGTATTTCTATAGGCAGGGGAAGAAACGACTCGACCAATACTTGCTTCTGCGTAGGAGATGCCAGGTGGTAAAATACGGCAATAGGCAACCAGGTTATTACCATCCCAACCGCTAAGGTGATAACTTAGGGCATCTTTACTATCAGCATCCTGGTACACACAGTTTTGCTCTACCACAAACACTTCGTTGCGTAATTGCAGGATGGCATACAATTCAGCTACACCTAGTTCATTAAAGGAATTGCATTTCCAGTTCAGTTGCATTTAGTTATTGTTTTTTTGGTGAGCTTGTTCCATTTTAAATTGCATTACTGCTGCGATGGATTGGGCACGCGTTTTTGCCATTGTAGCTATTTTTCCTTCATGTAATTCATCGATTACCTGATAAAATAAGAATAGCCATCTGTCAAAATGTATTTTTTCTAGCGGCATTTTTTTGTTCAAGTCATAATGCATTTCCATAGCATTTTTTTTGTACACCGGGTTGTCGAGTAAAATGCTTTCCCAAAAATCTACAATCAACGGAATATGATGTTCCCAATGAATTGAAACCACCTCTGTAAAAATAAATCCAATTACAGGATCCAGCATAACTTTTTCGTAGAACAATTGGATCAGTGTTTCAATATCTTTTCTGTTGCTGATATCTTTTTTCATAGGGTAGAAGCGCTTTGAATCAAAGATAAAATTTCTTCCAGCGTAATTGGCTTTTGGGCATTGTCTATTTCGATTACAACACAATAGCCTTTTGCACCTCCAGCAAATTGTAGGGCGTTAACTAATTTTTGCTGATCGCTCTCCAATCTTTTCCCATCCTCGTCGCTCCAAATTTCCTTAGTGCACAAACAGCCCATGGTAGGCGTTTGGGGGTAATATTGTTCACCTAAATAATATCCTGGATCTACCGTAGTACCATGTGCAATGATTTCAGATCTTCCTGCCTTGCCTGCATAAAAAGATTCATACAGCGGCAAATAGTTAGCAAGATTATTAGGGAGTAGTTTTTTATACCATTCTTCTGTCCAAGTAGTGTCATCAATTTTGGTGTCATTAAAAAAATGACGTAAGCTAGTTTCAAAAGGCATGCTTAACTGAATATTGGAGGTGGGGCCAATAAAACTGGTTCTACTGGTATTGAATCCATGCATCCAGAAGATCCCTTGAGGTGTATTTCCATTTGTTAAATAGCCAGGAAGATTACTAATACTCCTTGCCAATTGCGGCACAGAGAATACATTGCCATTTTCGTCTTTAATAAAATTACCTGTAGTATCCCTTATCAATGCAAGTCCAGGATAATTTCTATTTTTTCGCTGAAAACTAAAAAGGACAGTTTGATTTTTTAAAAATTCGGGGCTTATAATATCGGCAATGGGTAGGTTTTTTTGTTGAGAAGAGGGAGCGTGTATTCCATACAATAGTTGCTGTATAATTGCTTCGTCTTTCTTGTTTTTTATCAGCTGTGATATTTTATTTTCCATTTGACTATTTACAAAGGGAGTCAAATTATTTTGTACCCGATAGGCCACCGCCATGGCAAATACTTTGGCATCGTAGCAGTTATTCAGAAGAGAACTCACTTGCTTTACAAACTGATTGGGATAAGAGCTGAAGACTAGTTCCAGCAAAGCTCTTTGAAAATTCGGGCTTCTTTTCTCCATTGAGTCAACAGCTATGAAGACTCTTCCATTGATCCAGGGGGATTGGTAGCGGAGTAGCTCAATAGCTCCAAAGGCATCCATCCAGTTTTCTTCTGTATCAACTGTTAGCGGCAGCGATAAATTTTTGGTAATCGTGTTTTGAACGATGTTCCTATAGAGGGTATTTCTTTTTTCCCGGGTGGCTCCTTTAAAGAATAAAATGCTGCTATCTGTTTGCGAAAATGTGGGAAACAAAAAGACCAAATTAAGCAGAACCGCTATCAGGAGATATTTTTTCATCATTGCAAAAATAAGTAAAGCCTTTTTCTTTCTGCCTATTTGGTTCAAAGAAAAGGGCTATAGGCTAATTGGTTCAATAGCCATATTTTTCTTTCCAAAGTGTTTTTAAATGCTTTTGCAGTTCTTGTTCCCTGGGGTTGTTGCCGGGTTTGTAAAATGCGGTGCCGCTGAGTTGATCAGGCAAATATTCCTGAGGGGCAAAATTATTTTCATAATTATGTGAGTAGGTATAGTCTTTTCCGTAATTCAGTTTCTTCATTAATTGGGTCGGTGCATTGCGGATATGCAATGGAACGGGCAAGTCTCCCTGTTGCTGAACTGCCGCTAATGCCTCATTAATCGCTGTATAGGAAGCATTACTTTTCGCAGAGCTGGCGAGGTAGGTTACGCACTGAGATAAGATGATTCTTGATTCTGGGTAACCTATTTTATTCACCGCTTCAAAGGTAGCGTTGGCTAGCAAAAGGGCATTGGGATTGGCATTGCCAATATCCTCACTGGCTAGAATTAGCAGTCTTCTGGCAATGAATTTTACGTCTTCTCCTCCTTCAATCATTCTTGCAAGCCAATACACGGCACCGTTAGGGTCACTGCCTCGGATGGATTTGATAAAGGCGGAAATAATGTCGTAATGCTGCTCCCCGCCCTTGTCATAAATGGCAATTCGTTGCTGCGCAATTTGCATTACTATTTCATCCGTGATACTCATTTGCTCGCCAAGAGTTTCGGTCACTAGTTCCAACAGATTCAATAGTTTTCGAGCATCCCCGCCTGATATTTTGATAAGGGCAGCGGTTTCTTTGAGTTCAATTTTTTTTGTTCGCAATACCTCATCCGTTTCAATTGCATGATTGAGTAAAGCTATAAGCGCAGCTTCATCCAATGGTTTCAATACATACACCTGGCACCTGCTGAGTAAGGCGCTATTTACCTCAAAGGAAGGGTTTTCTGTGGTAGCACCTATCAGTATAATGGTCCCTTTTTCAACTGCGCCCAGCAGTGCGTCCTGCTGCCCTTTATTAAAGCGGTGAATCTCATCAATAAACAAGATGGCATTCTGTTGGGTTTTAGCAATTTCAATAACCTCCCGTACATCTTTTACTCCGCTGCTGATTGCACTGAGTGTATAAAAAGGGACCTGTAATGTTTGAGCAATTATGTTCGCAATGGTGGTTTTGCCCACTCCTGGAGGTCCCCACAAAATCATGCTGGGTACTTTTCCATTTTCAATAGCCGTGCGTAAAATACTTCCCTTGCCGGTTAGATGAAGCTGGCCAGCGAGGGTATTTAATGTAGCAGGTCGTAAGCGTTCTGCCAGGGGTATTTGGCTATTAGTCATGGCAGTAAGTTAGTAAATATTTGTGGAAGCTAATCTTAGTGAATGGATAGAAATAATAATTTTTTCTTAATAGTGCATCATTGGTTTGCTTTCATTATTACAATTCGGGCTTAATTATAAAAATCATTGATTCGTAATCTACTCTAATAAAACAGGGCCTGCAAAGATGCGGGCCCTGGGTATTGGAAATAATTAATTTAAAAAGATTACTTCAAATTCAATTTGATCTGTAATTCTTCAAACTGTTTGGCATCAATGGTTGAAGGGGCGTCTAGCATAACGTCTCGACCACTATTATTTTTCGGGAATGCAATAAAATCTCGAATACTTTCACTGCCACCAAGCAGAGCGCAAAGTCTGTCAAAACCAAATGCCAGTCCGCCATGTGGAGGCGCTCCGTATTCGAATGCACCGAGTAAGAATCCAAATTTGTGTTGTTGTTCTTCGGCATCCATTCCTAAGGCGGCAAACATTTTTTCTTGCAAGGCCCTTTGAAAAATGCGGATGGAACCACCACCAATTTCATTGCCATTCAAAACCATATCGTAGGCGTTGGCTTTAATGCCTGCATAGGGATGGGCAAGGTAGTTGGCCGCATTTTCTATCACCGGATTATTATTGATCATAATGTCAATATGATCGGGTTTGGGAGAGGTAAATGGATGATGACGGGCTACCCATCTATTTTCATCTTCTGCATATTCAAACAGTGGAAAATCAAGTACCCACAACAATTTAAAATGGTCGGCCTTGCGTAGTCCAAGACGTTCGCCAAGGTACATTCGTAGGTCGCTGGTAGCTTTTCTTGTTTTTTCTTCGGCTCCGGCCAATATCAATACAAGATCTCCTGCAGTTGCATGGGCTGCATCTGCAATCGCTTTCAGTTTTTCTGGACTGTAAAATTTATCTACACTGCTTTTGTAAGTCCCATCGGTATTACATTTTATAAACATCAATCCCTTCATGCCTATCTGAGGGCGTTTCACCCATTCCGTTAGTTCATCGGTTTGTTTGCGGGTATATTCGCTGCAACCGGGTATTGCAATGGCTAATACGGTTTCTGCCTCCTCAAATACCGGAAAGGCAAGCAGGTCGCCCCCTACACCTTCTTTTTCAAAAGCAGTATCGTGCAGCGCAGTTTTTTTATTTGTAAAACTATGCTGTGGGAATTTGAGGTTTGCAATTTGTAAGTCAAAGCGGATATCTGGTTTGTCATTTCCGAATTTCCACATGGCATCTTCCCAAGTCATTCGTTCTACTAGGTCGGTATAGTCGATATTTTTTACATCTTTGAAAATTCGTTTTACCAGTCCTTCAAACATATTCAAAATATCTTCCTGCTCAACAAAACTCATTTCGCAATCAATCTGTGTAAATTCTGGTTGCCGGTCTGCGCGAAGGTCTTCGTCACGGAAACATTTTACAATCTGGTAATAGCGATCAAAGCCGCTTACCATTAGCAGTTGTTTGAATGTTTGTGGACTTTGGGGTAAAGCATAAAACTGTCCGGGGTTCATTCTGCTGGGCACTACAAAATCTCGGGCACCTTCTGGTGTGGATTTGATCAGAAAAGGGGTTTCAATGTCCATGAAATTATTTTCATGCAAATAGTTCCTGGTGCTGCGGCCCACGGCATACCGTAGTTCTAGATTCTTTTTCACACTGTTTCTGCGCAGGTCCATGAACCTGTATTTCATTCTTAGTTCATCACCACCATCTGTATCATCCTGGATGGAGAAAGGTGGCACAGCAGATTTATTTAGGATGGTAAATTCGGAGATAGCGATTTCGATATCACCGGTTGGGATATTTGGATTTTTATTACTTCGTTCATTGACAGTACCTTTTACTTGTAATACAAATTCTCTGCCCAAGGGGTTGGCATCGAGTAGTGCGTTCAGGGCTTCGGAAAACAATAACTGGGTAATGCCATAGCGGTCACGGATATCAACAAAAGTGATACTGCCAAATTTCCGGACGGTTTGCACCCATCCGCTGAGGGTCACTTCTTTATTTACATCGGCAATCCTTAATTCGCCACAGGTATGAGAACGATACATGAAAAACAGTTTATGGTGGATAGTTATATTTTGTCAGCGGTAATACTCCGATGGGTTGGTGTTTGAAGACTTTTAAGGGTCTAGGTCCAATGGGGTTACTGCAAATTAGCGCTTGCAAATATACACAGAGAAAATTTAGGGTCG
>CANIMM010000180.1 GCA_947468255.1 Chitinophagaceae bacterium
AAGATTATGAACGCAGTAGATTTTGTACACGAGCAGTTAACCGCAACTCCAGCTCTTCCTAAGTTTAAAGCAGGTGATAATATCACTGTAAATTATAAAATCGTTGAAGGCGCTAAAGAGCGTATTCAAAGCTTTAAGGGTGATGTAATCAAGCGTCAGGGAACTGGTGCCACTGCTACTTTTACCGTACGCAAAATGAGTGATGGTGTAGGCGTAGAACGTTTATTCCCATTCTACTCTCCTAACATCGAGAGTATCGTATTGAATAAAGTAGGTAAAGTACGTCGTGCTAAATTGTTTTATTTACGCGAAAGAAGCGGCAAAAGTGCCCGTATTCAAGAAAAGAGAATGGCCGTTGCACTTAAAAAGTAAGCAACTTGCAAAATATTTTAAAAGCGAAATCCTATTGGATTTCGCTTTTTTTTTACCTACCAAGAGCAGTTGCTTTTGTTTTACAATGAAAGGAGATTTTCTGGTTGAAATTTCTCCCTTTTATTCCCCATCCAGCTTCCCTACACAAAGAGCATTTTTTCTTGTCGGGCAAGTAAGAAAAATGCTACCTATTGTAGAAATATCAAGTGCTATTGCTATCAGGTTGGTAACAATAAAATTTACATTAACAGCTTTACAACATAGTTTTTGAGTAAAACGATTTATTTAGCAAATATTTGAATTATATTTGTTTCTCAAATCAATTACTATGATAGTTTCAAATGTGTTAGCAGCAGTTTTATTATTTGGAATGCCAGGCGGCTCCGAATGGATATTTATTATTTTGGCAATCGTTTTACTTTTTGGGGGTAAAAAAATCCCTGAACTAATGAAAGGAATTGGCAAGGGTATGCGTGAATTTAAAGATGCCAAAGAAAACGTAAAAAGTGAAATTGAAGAGGGCATGAAAGAAAAGGACAAAGAACAAGAAATTAGGGAATTAAGGCAACAGCTTCAAGATGCTAAGCAGGCTCAGGTTTTGCCTAAATAAATTTTCTTTATTACAACTACCCATGGCTGAAGTAAATGACAGGATTCCTGCCATTCACTTCAGCCAATTTTATAAAGGCAACCTAATCCTTTTTCAAATTGTTCACTACTATAGCATCCTATCATCAGCAGCTTCTTTCAGGAGAAACCACCTGTGTGGCAATGGTAAACCATTACCTAGAGCAGATCAACCGGCACCAGCATTTAAATGCCTTTGTACAAGTATATACAGCTGAAGCATTACAAAAGGCAGTTGCGCTCGATACCAAGCAAAAAGAAACTGGAATTACCGGAAGATTACACGGAGTAGTAATCGCTATTAAAGATGTGCTAGCCTACAAAGGCCATACTCTTACAGCTGGTTCAAAAATATTAAATGGTTTTGTTTCTGTATACAATGCCAGTTCCATTCAGCGACTATTAGATGAAGATGCCATTATCATTGGCAATTGCAATTGCGATGAATTTGCGATGGGTAGTACCAACGAAAATTCAGTTTACGGGAATGTACTCAATGCGGCAGATGAAACCAAAGTTCCTGGAGGATCATCTGGTGGCAGTGCAGTGGCTGTTCAGGCCGGAATGTGCATGGTTAGCCTAGGTAGTGACACCGGAGGATCTGTAAGACAACCTGCAGACTTTTGTGGCATAGTAGGTTTAAAGCCTACCTATGGAACCATTTCTAGATATGGGCTTATTGCATATGCATCCTCCTTTGACCAAATTGGAATTTTTAGTAAAAATATTGCCGATATCGCTTTAACGCTGGATGTAATTTCAGGTGAAGATGAATATGACAGCACCGCTTTAACAAAATCCTCAGAAGGAAAAGAAGCAAATTCGATTCAAAAAGGCTCTTTTACTTTATCTGCAGCAGCAGATAAAAAGTATACAATTGCTTATTTTAAGGAAGCCCTATTCCACCCATCTTTGGATAAAGAAATCAAAGAAAGTATTTTATCCCTGATCGATCAATTGCAATTAGATGGTCATACCGTAGTGCCTGTTGAATTTGATTTACTCGATCATATTGTGCCCGCCTATTACGTTTTAACCACGGCAGAAGCAAGTAGCAACCTTAGCAGGTATGATGGCGTAAGGTATGGACACCAAACCAGTAAACCGGTGGAAGATTTAACCGAATTTTACAAATGCAACCGAAGTGAAGGGTTTGGTAAAGAAGTGAAGCGCAGAATTTTGCTAGGCACTTTTGTTTTAAGTGCTGGTCACTACGACGCATATTTTAGTAAGGCCCAGCAGGTAAGGCGGCTGTTAATCAATAAAACAAATCTGCTCTTTAGCCAATATGATGCACTCATTATGCCCACAGCGCCAACCACCGCAATGGCCATTGGAGCAAATGCAGATGACCCTATTGCGGTATACCTCGCTGATATTTATACCGTATTTGCAAATCTTACTGGGCTGCCGGCAATATCCATACCTTTATTTAAACACAGCAATGGCATGCCATTTGGACTACAGATACTTACTAATAAACTAGAAGAAGATTCCTTATTACAACTGTCTGCTACACTGATGGAAAAATACAGTTGTGAATAGCTGAACAAAATGAACCGATTTTTACAGATATCGATGTTATCACTCTTAGCCCTACATCCATCTGCAGGCAACGCTTTTACTTCTACAAATTGCGCTCAGCAAGTAATTATTCAGGATACCTTCATAAAAGAAGATACGACCAGAGAGAACCAGTTGATAGAGGAGGTGATCAATTCCAAGAAAATTCCTACAAAAGAAAATGTTCAGTTTTTTAACCAATTGAATAAATATGGTTTTAAAAATCTCTTTTCCAACAACACTTTTAACAGTAGCCTCGCTTATAAAACTCAAATCAACCCGAATGCTGAACTTTTTGTACAGGAGTACATTAAACGCCATAGCGACCATTTGCAAAAAATGAAGCGATGGGGCCAACCCTATTTCAATTTAATTGAATCGGTATTGCAGCAGTATGGATTACCCAAGGAATTGAAATATATTGCCGTAATTGAATCCAACTTAAGCACTGCCGCTACCAGTAATAAGGGTGCAGGAGGCCCTTGGCAATTTATGCCCTATACCGCAAGAGACTTTGGTTTGGTGGTAAACCATTACCAGGATGAACGAAGAGATTACTTCAAAAGCACACATGCTGCCGCCAAATACCTACTGATATTATACCGAGAACTGCATGACTGGCTACTAGTAATGGCGGCCTACAATGGCGGCCCTGGCAAAGTGTATTCAGCGATTAAAAAAAGTGGTAGCAAAAATTTCTGGAACCTTCAATTCTATCTTCCTGAAGAATCTAGGACCTATGTAAAACGGTTTATTGCCACCCACTATATAATGGAAGGAACAGGGGGAGTAACTACAGCAGGTAATGTTGGCAGTGCAACAGCTAATGAAGCAGCAGGCGCTAATCATCAAGCCGGCAATTTGAATCAAAATTTGAAAATCAAGGAGACGGACTTATCTGCAGAAGAGTTATTAACTGTTGAAATATTGCCGATTTCCGGGAAATACAATTCCCTAATTATTGCAAAAAAAATTGCAATGGAGATTGCAATGTTCAACCACTACAATCCAAATTTTGATGACGCCATGTCATCTTCAGGAAATTTTGACCTCAGGCTACCTCCCGATAAAATGCAGTTATTTATAACTAACAAATATCCGATACTAAACGAGTCGCTTCAGGCCTTATTGAATGGCACTGCTATTCCTATTGAAAAAACATTTATTCAAAAAGAGAAGAAAAAAAATTAAACTCATGTTTGCTGCAGCACCTGCTGCATCGCTTTTGCCTTAAGCATGCATTCCTCATATTCTTCAGCTGCATTACTGTAAAACGTAATGGCACTGCCGGTCTGAAAAGATATATATTCAGTAGAAGCATTGTACAAAATACTTCTGATCACTACATTGAAATCTGCATCTCCCTGCGGATTTACATAACCAATCGCTCCGGAAAAAAGTCCTCTTTTAGTCTGTTCGTAGCGCTCGATGATTTCCAAAACACTTTTTTTGGGAGCCCCCGTCATACTTCCCATGGGAAATGTAGCCTTCACCACATCTACCCAATTTAGCCCATCTTCCAATTCGCCACTAATGGTGCTAATCATCTGGTGAACCTGCGGAAAACTATATATTCCAAATAGTTCATCCACCTCTACGGACCCCCACTTACAAACTCGACTAAGGTCATTTCGAACCAAGTCAACCACCATTACATTTTCACTTCTTTCCTTTTCGCTATTCAGTAAGTTTTGTTTGCTGAATGCATCCAGCTCCGGGCTAGACAAATTACGTTTAGCGGTTCCTTTGATTGGCTGAGAAAATATTTTATTGCCTGATTTTTTAAAATACCTTTCGGGACTTGCGCAAATGCAAAACTTATCATTTAATCGGTACAGCGCAGAAAATGGATTGGGCGAAATGGTAACGAGTGAACAGTAAATACTTACTGGATCGATGACTGCACCTTCCGCAAAAAATTCCTGGCAAAAATTAACTTCATAACAATCGCCACGCAAAATATGCTGCTGCAGTTTTTTTACAATTTCAATATAGGCTTCCGAAGAAATCCGTTGCTGAATATCGAGTTTAGCGGGATGGGTTTTTTCAATATGAATTGCACTAGACTCAATCGATGCGAAAATAGCCTCGGCCCCCGAATCACAATGAATAGTCACCTCATTTTCCTTTAACTGCAATACAATCTCGGGCACAAAAAAGAATGCATCCGGAAAATGAATTCCATCAAAATTAGCAGAGCTAACTGAGGCAATTTCATTTTTTAGATCATAGCCTAAATGACCGAATATCCAATCTTGTTGATCTTTTGAAAACGTTTTCAGTAACTCAAAAACAGCTCCTTCACTGGGTTCAATTTTTTGCTTACAGCCTGCCGCCAATAAACATTCAAAAGCAGGTGCTTCAAAATGATATTGTCTGTTATCCAGCAAACAAAAAATGTTGAACGGTTGTACCCAGTTCAACATTTTAGTTCTGAAATCAGTAAAATTATCTATTGGAAAAGAGATGGCTTTTTTCACTTGTTTATTTTTCCATATCGTTGATCACCAACGGCTTTAGGAGCAGATTAAAAATCTTCGTCATCATCAAATCCACCACCTCCATCCAAGTCATCAAAGCCAAGGTCTTTAAAATCGTCTTCGATCTTAAAATCATCTTCTTCATCCTTTGCAGATTTTTTTCCTGTGGCTTTTTTTGAAGTAGACTTGGGTATATCAAATTCGTCAAAATCTGGATCCCAATCATCCGACACTTCGCCCTTTTCCCATTCATCCGCTTCATCCGCATCTTCTTCCTCCTCGTCGTCAGCGTCCTTGCTTTTTTTTGATCCTGCCTTGCCTTTCTTTAAGGGTGCAGTTTCTTCGTCCTCATCCTCCTCGTCTTCGTCCTCATCCTTTTTGGATTTAGAGGAAGCCTTTACAGCTGATTTTTTAGAAGCTGGCTCCTCAACATTGGGAGTTGCTTTTTTTACTTTGTCTGATTTAGTAGCCATATATCAACTTATTAATGCTGTAAAATTCCGATAGATTTTTAAATTGCCAAAAAAATAGGCATGTTTTTTTTAATTATTCTCAAGCAAGTATAATCTGATCCCTGCCCGGGCCATTACTAATATATTTTACTGGCACTTTCAAATATTTGTTAATGTAATCTATGTAATTTTTCATATTCTCTGGTAGTTCGTCATATTTGCTCATTGCAGTAATATCCGTTTCCCAACCTGCAAAACTTTTGAAAATTGGATCAATTTTGACTTGAGTCATTTGAAAAGGTACATAACTTTTTTCTTCTCCATTTACATTATACCCAGTACAAACATTTAGTTCGGGCAATGAATCGAGGATGTCAGTTTTGGTCATGATAATCTTGGTAACCCCATTGATCATACAAGCAAAATTCAACGCAACCAGATCAATCCATCCACAGCGTCTTGGTCTACCGGTAGTTGCCCCAAATTCACTTCCAATTTTCCGGATCAACTCGCCCGTTTCGTCATTCAATTCGGTTGGGAAAGGGCCGCTACCCACTCGGGTACAATATGCTTTGGAAACCCCATACACATCCTTTATTTTTTGAGGAGCAATACCAAGACCTGTGCAAACACCCGCTGAAATAGTACTACTACTAGTTACGAAAGGAAATGTGCCGAAATCAACATCCAGCATAGAACCCTGGGCTCCTTCAGCCAACACCTTTTTTCCCTGCTGAATTTTATCATTAATGAAATATTCTCCATTTACAATTTTGAAATCCCTCAACAACTCGATGGATTCAAAAAACTCATCCTCCCAGGTACTAATATCCTCCTGAAAATTATAACTATCTAGCAAGCGCTGGTGCTTCAGCCTTATTTTAATATATTGAGATATAAATCCCTTATCCAATAAATCGCCCACTCTTAATCCATTGCGACCGGTTTTGTCCATATAAGCCGGCCCAATTCCTTTTAATGTGGAACCGATTTTTTCATTTCCCTTTGCCAATTCACTCGCTTTATCTAGTGCCCGATGGGTTGGTAAAATCAAATGCGCCCTTTCGCTGATATACAAATTCTTTTTGTAATCAATTCCCATGGAAGCAACTTTTTCACATTCCTTTTTTAGCGTTACCGCATCCAACACAACCCCATTACCA
>CANIMM010000181.1 GCA_947468255.1 Chitinophagaceae bacterium
CCGACATCTCGCTATTAATCCAACTATCACGAACCGGATCAAATTTCCAGAAATGTTGGTGCGCATCAATTCGCTGTGAAATTTGCGAAGGTTGGAAAGAAGTGCTGCTATCATTCATAAGCTAATCATCGTATTATTGAAATTCTTTAGTTGAAATTGTACAGCTTTTTCGATTCTTCTCATTACAAACGGTTCATCCAATTCTTCAATCTTTCAAGCCAGTTGTCATCTGTAGTTTTATTCTTCATACCAAACCCATGTCCCCCTTTTGGATACAAATGCATTTCGGCAGAAACTTTATTTTTTATAGATGCTTGGTAAAAACGAATACTATTCTCTACAGGCACTGCCGTATCATCGCCAGCGTGTACTAAAAATGAAGGGGGTGTATTATTAGTAACGTGCAATTCGTTACTGAAAAAACTAGTTGCGCTAGCGGAAGCTTTGGTACCAATTAAGTTATTTCTTGACCCCATATTAGCAATTGAAATATCAAAGCTGATTACCGGATAAATCAATATAGCAAAATCTGGCCGAGCAGAAGTAGTATCTGAATTACTAGGATCCGCATTAAAATTAAAATGGGTGGCAGCGGTGGAAGCTAAATGTCCTCCGGCAGAGAATCCCATGATGCCAATTTGATTGGTCTTGATCCCCCATTGACTTGCATTGCTTCTAATAAATCGGATGGCCTGTTGTGCATCCTGCAATGGGGCAAGACTTTTGTCTACCATCGTAGAATCATCCGGTAATCGGTATTTTAAAACAAATGCAGTAACCCCCCATTTGTTGAATTCTTCAGCCACATCGGTACCTTCCTTGTCAAAAGCCAAAATTCCGTACCCCCCACCTGGGCAAATAATCACTGCTTTGCCATTTGGTTTTGTAGGCTTAAAAACTGTAATAGAAGGTACACTCACTTTTGCGATTCGAGTTATATTATCCTTGAATGTTGAACTTTCCTTGTTGGGCGCTGCAATAGAATTGGGTACCCCATTTTTATATAAGGGCATTTCAGTGAAATTTTGACCAACTACTTTTGAAACGATGAATGCAGACATTAAGATGATTAAATGTTTCATTATTTAAAATATTATAAATTAAAATTATCAATATTTTTCCGACTATTCAAAACCATTGATACAATCGAGCCACAAACGGATGGTTTTAAAGACTAATAAATGGCAAATGCCTATATTATGGGGGATCTTCGGCACCCTAAAATATCTTCATTGCTGAACTGTACTGATATATAATTAAATTTAGTAACTTGTCTGTTTTAGCTAATGAAATGCAATAAAAGCTATCGAAATTGAAATGCAATAATTTTCAAGCCCAATAGCTGGAGATCGTTTATTTTCGCATTCAAATTAAAAAAGCAATAAACACTGATGCTTTCTGTAAAATCATTCGGAGATTAAAATTTATTATATGAAAATCTATAAAACCAATTCGGGCAATGTAATTGAACATGATGGAGCATATCATTTATTCCCTTCAACCAACTGGGACCAATTTATTAACCGTGATAACTTATACCAGCTGCTTAGCTCAGAAATACAATCCACTACCAAAGTGGTAAGTCTTGAATGGCTAAATGAACAGACTATTCTAGCACCCATTGATCAACAAGAGATTTGGGCGGCCGGGGTTACTTACCTAAGGAGTCGTCATGCAAGGGTGGAAGAATCCAAGGATTCAGGAGGTGGTACTTTTTATGACAAGGTATATGACGCTCCTAGGCCCGAGATATTTTTTAAAGCGACTTCGCAAAGAACCGTTGGGCACAATGGTTTGGTAAGAATAAGGAAAGATTCCACTTGGGATGTTCCAGAACCAGAATTAACATTGTTCACCACCACAGCTGGCAACATTGTTGGATATACCATTGGCAATGATATGAGTTCTAGAAGCATTGAAGGAGAGAACCCACTGTATTTGCCTCAGGCTAAAATGTATGATGGATGTGCTGCTTTAGGTCCTTGTATTTATGTACCAGCGGAACCCATTTCTCCAGAAACCACCATTGAAATTTCTATTGAAAGAAACGATATAGTGATGTATGCAGATCGTATTGCCATCAGCCAAATGAAAAGACAACATACCGATTTGGTCAGCTACTTGTATAAAGAATGCTCATTTCCATACGGGTGTTTTTTAATGACGGGCACAGGCATTGTACCACCCAATAGCTTTACCCTTCAAAGCGGCGATAGCATTATAATAACCATTGAACATATTGGAACACTAAAAAACAAAGTTGCCTAATGAATACACACGGAAAAAACATCATCGGGAATAACCTTTCTGCAATGGGTACTAGCAGTTTTAATGCCTACGACGTAGCATCAAATTCACTACTACCTACAAAATTTTATGAGGCCACCACTACAGAAATCAATGCTGCTATTTCATTGGCAGCTGAAGCCTTTGGTGAATATAAAAATAAAACGGGAAAGGAAAAAGCAGCATTCCTTGAATGCATTGCTACAGAAATAGAAGCGTTGGAAATGGAGCTGATAGAAACCGCCAGTAAAGAAACAGGCTTACCGTTGGCAAGAATTACTGGTGAAAGAGGAAGAACAACAGGACAATTACGTCTTTTTGCCTCCCAGCTAACCGAAGGTTCTTGGGTAAATGCCATCATTGACAATGCGCTTCCTGAAAGAAAACCATTGCCCCGTGTAGATCTTCGACAAATGCAAATTGCCATTGGACCAGTTGCCGTTTTTGGAGCGAGTAATTTCCCATTGGCATTTTCTGTTGCCGGAGGCGACACCGTATCAGCACTAGCCGCAGGTTGTACAGTAGTTTTTAAAGCTCATCCCGCTCATCCGGCTACCTGCGAATTAGTAGGAGCTGCCATTATCCGTGCAGCCAAAAAATGCAATATGCCAGAAGGTGTATTTTCGATGGTTCATGGTATCAGTCACCAGGTAGGACATGCACTTGTAACTCATCCATTGATAAAAGCCGTAGGTTTTACTGGTTCATTAAAAGGTGGTAAGGCTTTGTATGATGCAGCTGTGAAACGTGAATCTCCTATTCCTGTATATGCAGAAATGAGTAGTGTAAATCCGGTTGTTTTTTTACCGGAAATACTAACGCAAAAAGCGGGCGATTTAGCCGAAGCCTTTGCAGGTTCCATCGTAATGGGTGGTGGACAATTTTGTACCAACCCTGGTATCTTTTTATTATTAAAAAATGAATCTTCCACCAATTTTATTCAATTACTAACCGCTGCCCTTACCGCAAAACCAAGTGTAGCTTTACTTACCAATGGCATTACAGATGCCTATTACCAAGGGATTACCCATCAGCGAAATACGGAAGGTGCCATTGGTTTGACTGCATTTGATGCCAACACCCCACAGCCGCATTTATTACAAATAGATGCTCAAATGCTGATCAGTAATCCATCATTAACAGAAGAAGTTTTCGGGCCTTCATCGGTTGCAATCATTGCAAAAGACATGGACGAATTAATAGAATGTATACTCCATTTAAAAGGCCAGCTGACCGCCAGTCTACATGGCACAGCAGATGAATTAAAAAATGCAGGTGTACTAGTCGATTTGCTGCAAGAAAAAGCAGGCAGACTCTGTATCAATGCATTTCCAACTGGAGTGGAAGTAGGCAATGCAATGGTGCATGGTGGCCCCTACCCGGCTACTAGCGATTCGCGAACCACCTCTGTTGGAACACAAGCCATCTATCGATTTACCAGACCATTTTGTTACCAGGAATTTCCTGACCATTTGTTACCAGATGCGCTAAAAGAATCGAATCCATTACAAATAAGCAGATTGGTAAATGGAATTCGGCTTTAATTGTTTTTTGAATTGCCAGAAGGGATTGGCTGCAAACAATTAAGGCAGCTGAATCAGCATTAATTTGAATCGTACAATACTTTAAAACAATACTGCCCCCTTCCATTAAGGGGGCAGTATTGTTAATGAATAAAAAAGAACTTAATTAATTTAAAAACATTAAGAAAGTCACCTTCAACAATTAAATGATTATTTTTTAGAGAATGATATGGCGGCCTTGTCCAAAAATTCAGCAGTGGGAGTACTACCATTGGTTATCACTACGCTGTATTTAAAGGTTACCGATTTACCCGCTTCTAAAGCAAAATTTAATTTTTCCTTTCCGCCGCTTAAAGGTTCTTGACCAAGCGAATTAGCAGCAAACAAACCATATCCTCGGGCATGCCAATAAGTAGGATATCCAGGATTTGTTGGATGATCAAGAATAGCAATGGAAACCAATTCTCCACTTTTTTTCCCATACATCATGCACCAGGTACCCCTGGTACCCCAAACATCATTTCCGACAATACCTTTACTGGAAAGAAAAGTTCCGGTAACCCCTTCATTATTCAATATAGCTACCTTAGTTGCAACCCCATTGGCATCGGTAAAAATCTCCGCTTTTTGAGAAGGGATTTCCAACTCCCTAGCAACGCGGATTCCCATAAAGCCTTCCTTATTGTCTTTGAAGCTGACTTTTTCCTGCTGTGCAGTGAGCGTAGTAGCTCGATCAATGGTCCTGCTATTGTCATCCCCGCTAAAGGTTAAAGTGGTTAATTCCTTGATTAAAATTTTTCCTGAAATATCAACCCAATTGGAAGTCACCACCAATACACCCTTTTTCGCTCCGTCTTTTACACTCAGAATTTTTTGATGCCGGATGCTGCCGTACTTTGGTTTATCAACTGTAGCAATGGCATCTGAATTATTCCAGAAATCCAATCCGTTTACATCTCCGTAATTCAACCACATACCAATATGATGGGGATGATCGGTTCTTTCATTAGCTCTAGGAGCTAAGGGAAAACCACGGGTAACGGTAACGCCAGAAGCAGTTTGAAGCGGAAACAATACGGGCTTATCAATCTTTGGATCGTAAATATAAGCGGTAAAAAATTTACCCCCTACTAAGACCTCTACCTTTGTTTCATTTTCTTTTTGAACAAACTTCACCTGTTGCTGGGAGAATGCATTGGAAAAGAAAAAAAACATACAGCACCACAAGAAAATACTTTTAATAAATGGCATCTTTAATTTTTATTTACTTGTCTAGAGAATAATTTTTAAATGGTTCAAAAGGTTTACCCCCTACCATTACTTCCTGTGTTTTTTCATCAAAGGTTACTTTACGACCGCTAAGCACAGCTGCATTGGTCATGATAGTAGCAATTGAATGACTATAACCTGCTTCAACAGGAGCATTGGGTGTTTTGCGACTACGCACACACTCCATCCAATTTCGGACATGGCTAGAAGTTAACTTGTCGCCCCCAGTGTTTGCAGAGGAAATAACAGGCTCTACTATAGAAAGCTTAGATTCTGGCAATAAAAAGGATTTCATACCAGCTGCTGCAGCATTTTTTTCGGATAAGCCTCCCCGTGGAGAAACCATATTGGTATCTAGATTCAATTGGCCTCCATTAGAATAGTAGATCTCCGTTGGCGCATCTTCTCCATTGTGCATGCGAGACCCGAAAGTAACCTGAAAACCTGAGTTAAGGTCATCGACTGGGCCGTAATTAAAAGCAGCATTGATTGTATCCCAATTTTTTCTTCCGTCTTTCCACATAAAAATACCTCCATTGGCAACTACACTGCGCGGATGCTGCAAACCACTAAACCAATGTACCGTATCAATTTGATGACTCATCCACTGACCGGCTAAACCAGAGGAATAAGGCCAGAACAATCTAAATTCTAAATATTTTTTAGCATCAAATGCTTCAAAGGGGCGATTCATCAAAAATCTTTTCCAATCCGTATCCTTCTCCATCAACTGAGCTACATCAGCAGGTCTGCGCCAACGCATTGGTTGATTTACATTCCATGTTAATTCCACCATAGTAATGGCACCAAACTTTCCGGATTTGATAAATTCTTCGGCCGCATGATAATTGGGTCCGCTTCTTCTTTGTGAACCAATCTGCACAATTTTATTGGAAGCTTTGATCGCCTTAAAAGCTCTGCGGTTATCGTCCATCGTTTCTGCGAAAGGTTTTTCGCAATACACATCGCAACCTGCATTCACTGCTTCCATTGCATGATTGGCATGCTGAAAATCGGCTGTACTCACAAATACTGCATCCACTAATTTTTTACCATACATCTCTTCATTATTTCTGCATGCAACTACATTGTTCTGCATTTTTTCTTTCCAAATAGCAGCGCCTGCTTCCCTTCTTTTATTCCAGATGTCAGATACCGCTACCACTTCAAAATTTAACTCCTTACAATGGTTCATAAAGGAAGGGATATGTGAACCTCTGTGCCGATCCGAAAAACCTACTACACCCACTCTGACCCTGTCATTGGCTCCAATGATACGATTATAACTTTTGGCACTCAAGCCTAATTGAGCTGCTACTACACCCGCTCCAGCCAGTGCGGATTTTTTAATGAAAAGACGCCGATTATTTGATTTCATAATTGAGTTATTTTTAATTATTTAATTAAGGTAAGAAATAGTATGAAAATACCAATTTTTTTCTTTTGCTATTTTTTCAGAATTGATGATATATAATTATAAATTAAATATTGAAATGGCTTTCAGTATGGTCCATTCGATGGCTGCCCAACCCTCCTAATTTAGATAAATCAACTATTTCGGATA
>CANIMM010000182.1 GCA_947468255.1 Chitinophagaceae bacterium
ATATTACAAATAGTTTGGCTGATACCCATTTTACCATTGATTGGGTTTTTTATCAATGGGTTGGGTAGGAATAATTTATCCAAAACGCTTTCCGGGTTAATCGGAACTGGGGTGATACTGGCTTCTTTTTTGATCAGTGTGTATGTTTTTTTTAGTGTAAAGAGTGGCAATACCCATGTGGCACATTATTTTGATTTCATTCGTACCAGTTCCTTGAAAGTGGGCTTCGATTTTCAGATTGACCAGCTTTCCTCTCTTTTTTTATTGATTATTACCGGTGTGGGTTTTTTGATTCATGTGTATTCTACTTCGTATATGCATGAAGAACCGTCAAAGGATTTTGCAAAATATTTTTCTTATCTGAATCTTTTCGTCTTTTCCATGTTATTACTGGTGATGGGAGGCAATTACATTATCATGTTTATCGGATGGGAGGGAGTAGGACTTTGTTCATATTTGTTAATCGGGTTCTGGTTTAAAAATAATGATTTCAATAATGCAGCCAAAAAGGCTTTCATTATGAACCGTATTGGGGATTTAGGTTTTCTGTTGGCAGTATTTTGGTTATTGTCAAAGCTCGGAACAGCCGATTACCACGAGGTATTTGCCAATGTATCCAAATTATCTGCTATTGATATTACGGGAATCACGTTGCTGTTATTTGTAGGTGCTACGGGTAAAAGTGCTCAAATACCTTTGTATACCTGGTTGCCAGATGCCATGGCAGGCCCTACACCAGTAAGTGCCTTGATTCATGCCGCTACAATGGTAACTGCAGGTATTTATATGATTGCTCGGAGCAATATCTTATTTACAATGGCACCTACCACACAAGCAATTGTTTCAATCGTGGGGCTGTCAACAGCGCTTATTGCCGCTACCATTGCTGTAAAACAAAATGACATTAAAAAAGTATTGGCCTACTCTACCGTTAGCCAGTTGGGATATATGTTTGTAGGATTGGGAGTAGGGGCTTATACAGGAGCGGTATTTCATGTAATGACCCATGCATTTTTCAAGGCGTTACTATTTCTAGGTGCGGGAAGTGTTATTCATGCAATGGGTGGTGAGCAGGATATGCGCAATATGGGCGGATTAAAAAAATACATGCGTATTACCCATGTTAGTTTTTTATTGGGTTGTCTGGCTATCGCAGGAATGCCGCCTTTTTCAGGTTTCTTTTCTAAGGATGAAATACTGGCAGCTGCATTTGCTCATAATCCTATATTGTGGGTAGGAGCTGTTGCGGGTGCCTTGCTGACTGCTTTTTATATGTTTCGTTTGTACGCAATGACATTCCTGGGTAAATTTAGGGGAACCCATGAGCAGGAGCATCATTTGCACGAAAGTCCGGCGGCTATTACCATTCCCTTGGTGGTACTAGCGATATTGGCGGTGGTAGGTGGTTGGATTGGAATACCGGAAGTATTCATGCATGGAGGCCATCGGCTAGAAGCTTTTCTAGAACCTGTTTTTGCACAAAGTAATTTGATAGCAGTAAAGCATGAATTATCGCACGCTACAGAATATTCGCTTATGGCCATATCGGTAGGCGGGGCTTTGATTGCTTTGATAGTTGCTTGGAAAAAGTTTAGCAAATATGAGCAATCAGCATCATCGGAAACCGGTATTGGTAAAATAGTAGCTAATAAATGGTATGTTGATGAGTTGTATGATACAATGATCGTTCAGCCATTGCAGTCATTGGCAACTTTTTTAAATCGAGTGATCGAAAAAAATATCATTGATGGCCTAGTCAACGGAGTTGGTAAGGCGGTTCAATATGGAAGTAGGCAGATACGCTTACTACAAAGTGGTCAAGTAGGCACCTATATTTTATTAATGGTTATAGGTATGTTGGTTTTATTTATTATTCAATTGTTTTTATAAAATATATTCCTGATGTTTGGAAACGACATAACAATCCCTCATTTATTGATTTTCTTTCCCTTGGTTGCGGGATTAATTACTTTTTTTATAAGAAAAGAATCTTCAGTGAAGGCCTGGAGTTTATTGTCTGTAATCCTAACATTGATCATTTCCATTGCCAGTCTCTATTATCGAAATGACAGAGCATTGAGTGGTTTGAATTTCAATTACCAATGGATCAAATACATGGGTGCTAGTATTTCATTGAGCCTTGATGGAATGGGCAGGCTGCTGACTTTTTTGACTGCATTTTCATTCCCAGTTATTTTTATTGCATCTTACCGGAATGTCTATAAAAATACCAACGTTTTTTATGGTTTGCTATTGCTTGCACAAGCTGGTTTGATGGGCGTATTTCTTTCATCCGATGCATTACTATTTTATTTCTTTTGGGAGCTGGCATTAATTCCAGTTTATTTTTTATGTAGTTATTGGGGTGGGGAAAAAAGAATCGCGGCTACTTTTAAATTTTTCATTTATACTTTTACAGGGTCTCTGTTTCTGCTAGTGGGGATCATATATGTTTACTTGCAAACTGGAGGCACTCCCTTTTCGGACCATAGTTTTTCTTTGCAAGCTTTTCGTGCTGTAGTTTTAAGTTCGGCTCAGCAAAACTTTTTATTTTGGTTATTCTTTGTAGCATTTGCAGTTAAGATGCCCATCTTTCCTTTTCATACATGGCAGCCAGATACCTACGAACAGGCGCCTACTTCGGTAACCATGGTTTTGAGTGGTGTGATGGTGAAGATGGGGGTATTTGGGGTGATACGCTGGCTCTTGCCTATTTTCCCATTGGCTGTTGCGAAATTCGACAACGTAGTGATTGGATTATCTGTAATAGGAATGATTTATGCCAGCTTGATTGCAATCAAACAGGACGACCTGAAAAGATTGGTTGCCTATTCTTCCATTGCGCATATTGGTTTAATGTGTGCGGCTATTTTTTCTGTACAATCCATCGCATTAGAAGGGGTAATGATACAAATGTTTAGCCATGGTATTAATATCATCGGTTTGTGGATAGTAATTGAATTAATTGAAAAACAACTAGGGACAAGAAAAATTTCACAATTGGGCGGGTTGGCGCACAAAGCTCCGGTATTAACTATTTTACTGGTTGTTATTGTATTTGCAAATATCGCATTGCCGCTTACAAATGCATTTGTAGGCGAATTCATGATGTTTGGCGGATTGTTTAGATTCAATATTTGGTATGCGGCATTTGCAGGAGTAAGTATTGTCTTGGCAGCGGTATATACCTTAAATATGGTTCAAAAGGTTTTTTACGGAGCAACCAATTCCATTACAGAAAGTATGAAAGAAATTTCATTGAATGAAAAATTAGTATTGATCCTTTTGGTAGTGCTGATTTTTATTGCGGGGGTATACCCACAGCCATTTTTTGAATTAACAAAAGATTCAGTAGCTACCATTACAGCAAGATTTAAATAATCCTAATCTTAAATTATTCCGTCTAATCGGGAGGGGAAAGAAAAATATGAATGCAATTTTATTAACAGCAATCTGGGGTATTATCATGATGTTTGGAGGTGTATTCTTCAAAAGCAAGTCAACGCCTAAATACTGGGCTATTGCAGGCTTGGTAATAATTATTATTTCGAATTGCCTAGAGCTTACATCGGGGGAAGCTTTTTTTGCTATCGACAGTAACAATATGTTGTCTTTCAATAGCTTTAATTTAACCTTTATAACGGTAGCCCTAGTCAGTACTTTGTTATTCTTTTTGCTTAGTGGCAGCGATATCGAAAAAGTGGGAGACAATGTTTCCGAATATTTCGCATTGATATTTTTTGTTTTATGCGGTGTTTGTCTTTCGGCTACCTACAATACCTTGCTGATATTATTTCTAGGAATTGAGATCATGTCCATTCCACTTTATATTTTAACTGGAGCCGACAAACGAAATTTAAAAAGCAATGAAGCTGCATTGAAATATTTTTTGATGGGGGCATTTTCTACCGGCATCATGTTGATGGGGATTGCTTTTGTTTATGGCGGAAACAGTGCGGGTACTTTTTTCATCAACGATATTAATATGGGCGAAGGAAAGATGCCGGTATTGATTGCTATCGGGATGGTATTTATGCTGATTGCTATGTCATTTAAAGTGTCGGCAGCTCCTTTTCATTTTTGGACACCTGATGTATATGAGGGCGCACCTACGGTTTTCACTTCTTTTATGGCCACCATTGTAAAGATTGCAGGATTTATGGCCTTTATTCGTTTGTTTGAAAATTCATTTGGAAAGGTGCACGGACAATGGCAGCTATTGATTGCGGTGATCACTGCGGCAACCCTATTTATTGGTAATTTGACGGCAGTATTTCAACAGAGTGTTAAAAGAATGCTTGCCTATTCAAGCATTGCACAGGCTGGATTTATGTTATTGGCTGTTTTTGCCCTCAATGATACCGCAAAGGAGGGCTTGGTTTTATATGCGGCGGCTTATAGTTTGGCTACGATTGGGCTATTTGCGATTTTAATAAAAATGTATGACTACACAATAGATGGATTTAATGGCTTGGCCAAAAATGAGCCAGTGTTGGCGGTTACTGCCACTATATTTTTATTGTCTTTAACTGGCATACCGCTAACAGCTGGATTTCAAAGTAAATTTTTAATGTTAATAGCGGCTCTTCGGGATGGACACCAGCATTGGTTGGTATTGTGGGCCGTAATTTGCGCCGCTGTCAGCGCCTATTATTATTTTAAAATCATTCAGGCAATGTTCTTTAAGGAAGCTGGCCAGGATGTAAAAGAGCATGGCTCAATCGCAGCTGGTTCGGTTATTACGATTGGCTTTAAGGCGCTTTTAATCTTCACTGCAATCTTACTCATTCTACTGGGTTTATTCCCTTTCTTACTTACCGAGTGGTTGCATTATTGATTTCGTTTGAGTAGTGGCAAACCGTCCAATTGGATGTAGCCCTCTTTTATTTTTAAGTTAGAGAACTTTCAATAATTATATTAAACAAAATGCGATTGATATACTGTTAATTACCGCTTATACTCTTTTTTGGGTATGTATACTATTTCGGAATTAACTTTATTGTGAATAAAATTTTCATGAAGACAGCCGACTCCATTGCACTTTCTTACAACACGATCAAAAGTAACCGTTTGCGAACAGCTATTACGGTAATAATTATTGCATTGGGCATAATGGCATTGATTGCTATTATTACAGCAGTGGAGGCTGTCAACCAAAGTCTTACCCAAAGTTTTTCTACCATGGGCGCCAATGCATTTAGTATTCGTTTTAGGGAGCGCAATGTGCAATTTGGTGGTGGACCTAATCGCCAAGGGGCCAAAAAATCATCCCGTAAGTCGTTGATAGCTAAAAAATCAAATGAAGGCAAAGTGATCACCTTTGACGAGGCCAGGGCATTTAAGGAGCGATATTCTTTTCCGGCAATGGTGGGCATTGCATTACCGGGCCCGTCAGGAGTTATTGTTAATACAGATTCAAAAAAGACGAATCCGGATATAAGGGTACTCGGAGGGGATGAAAATTATTTGCAACTCAATGGATACGAATTATCCGATGGTAGGGATTTTAATGAAGCCGATGTTGAATCTGGAAGGAGTGTTTGTGTAATTGGAAACGTGATTGCTCAAAAGTTGTTTGGTGAAAATGCACAACTTGCCATTGATAAAATTATCAGCGTTTCCAATAGAAAGTATCGAATTATAGGTGTTTTGAAAGACAAGGGCAGCAGTGCTTTCATGAATTCAGACAAAGTGGTTATAACCACTTATAATAACATCAGGCGTATGTTTGGTTCCGAAGGGAGGTCGTACAATATTGCAGTGATGGTAAGTGATTTAAAAATGATGGAAGTGGCTGTGGGAGAGGCAAAGGGGGCCTTCAGGCCGGTTCGTAAATTGGATATCAAGGAGGACGACAATTTCTATATTGACCAAAGTGACAGCATCGCACAATCGCTGATGAAAAACCTGGGTTTTTTGAAATATGCAACATTGGCCATTGCCTTAATCACCCTGATAGGTGCGGCCATTGGTTTGATGAATATCATGCTGGTAGCGGTAAATGAACGCACCAAGGAGATTGGGCTAATCAAGTCCCTTGGGGGCAAGGCTGGCGAGGTAAGGGCCCAATTTCTATGGGAATCTATTTTAATTAGCCTGATGGGAGCCTTTGTAGGAATCCTTTCGGGCATTTTGTTTGGAAATATAGTGGCTGTGCTACTTAAAACAGGTTTTGTTATCCCTTGGCTTTGGATTTGTATCGGAGTGGTGGTTTGTTCATTGGTCGGCCTCTTGGCAGGCCTGTATCCTGCTTACAAGGCAGCTAAACTGGATCCTATCGTGGCTTTGCGATATGAATAGGGGGTATCTAAAATAGCGCTGATTGAATACCTTGAATTCGATTTTTTTTTAATATCCCCCTATAATATTAATAAAGGTTTATTTTTTTTCTTCTAAGTTGTTTCATTCAATTATTTTATTAACTTGTGCCTCTCTAAAAATATTTCTATTTATCATTTGATGGTGGGAATAGTTTTTTTGCTTAGCATTGTAAAACGAAATTTTTTTTCAAACCAATTTTCACTTTAACACACAAAAAATCGAACGTTATGGCAGAAACAAAATCAACTGCAAATGTAAAACCATCTACATCAGTACAAGTAAAAAAAT
>CANIMM010000183.1 GCA_947468255.1 Chitinophagaceae bacterium
AATGGCGCTGTTGCAGATAAAAAATTAGTTGACATTGCAGTAGAAGAGTTATCAACGATAACTGGTCAAAAAGCAGTGGCTACTATGAGTAAAAAGGATATCTCCAACTTTAAGTTGCGTAAGGCTATGCCCATTGGTGCAAGAGTTACCCTTCGTGGAGTAAAGATGTTTGAATTCCTCGACAGGTTCGTATCGGTTTCTTTACCACGTGTACGTGATTTCAAAGGTATCAATGACAAGTCATTTGATGGTCGTGGAAATTACACGTTGGGTATCACCGAACAAATCATCTTCCCTGAAATTGATATTGATAAGGTGAATAAAATTACCGGAATGGATATCACTTTTGTTACAACTGCAGGAACCAACGAAGAAGCATTTGAGTTGTTGAAAGAATTGGGAATGCCTTTTAAAAACGTTAAAAAGTAAATACATAATATAACATGGCAAAAAAATCAATTGAAGCCAGGCAAAGAAAGCGTGAAGTAATGGTCGCTAAATATGCCGAAAGAAGGGCCGCTTTAAAAGCAGCCGGCGATTATGCCGCTTTGGACTTACTTCCAAAGAATGCATCACCTGTAAGGTTAAAAAATCGTTGCCAGATCACTGGTCGTCCTAGAGGTTATATGAGGCATTTTGCTTTATCTAGAAACATGTTTAGAGACATGGCCCTGGAAGGTAAAATACCTGGTATTACTAAGGCAAGTTGGTAATACGAATAAGGTGGGTGTGTAATTAATTTACTAATCCGACTTTTTGGTTATCAAAGTTTTGATATCATTGGATATCGCATTGAAATATTTATTAATCAACTAATTGAAATAACAATGGTTACTGATCCGATAGCAGATTTTCTAACAAGAATACGCAATGCCCAAATGGCTAATCACCGTATCGTTGAAATACCTGCTTCCAATTTAAAGAAGCGCATGACTGAGATTTTATACGAGAAAGGGTATATCCTCAAGTATAAATTTGAAGAGGATAGCAAACAAGGCATTATTAAAATTGCATTGAAATATGACGCAACTACTAAATTGCCTGTTATACAGAGTTTAGAAAGGGTTTCTCGCCCAGGTTTACGTACTTATGCTAAGCCAGATGAGTTTAAGCGTGTGAAGAATGGTCTTGGTATTGCAATTGTTTCTACTTCTAGAGGAGTGATGACAGATAAAGAAGCGAAAGCCCAGAATGTTGGGGGTGAAGTTTTGTGTAATATTTACTAGTTGATCGCTTCTTTTTGGAGCATCATTCAAAATAATAACTGATTTGATCATTAAGCCTAAGTCGTGGCTGAACACAAATCGAATTCAATCAATAAATTAACAATCGACTATGTCTAGAATTGGAAAGAAACCGGTAGATTACCCAGCAGGAGTAACTATCAATATTGGCACCGATAACGTAATTACAGTTAAGGGACCAAAAGGAGAATTAAAACAAGCGATTGATCGTGATATCAAATTTGAATTAAAAGAAGGATCACTTGAATTGCTTCGTCCAACCGATCAAATACGTCATAAAGCAATGCATGGTTTATACCGTTCATTGGTTAATAATATGGTGAAAGGTGTTACCGATGGGTATACAAAACAATTGGAATTAGTGGGTGTTGGTTTTAAAGCTGCTTGCCAAGGTAATATCCTAGATCTTGCATTAGGTTATTCTCACAATATTATTTTCGAAATTCCAAAGGAATTAACCATCACTACTACCCAGGAAAAAGGTCAAAACCCTATCATTACACTAGGTAGTGTTGACAAGCAATTGCTTGGTCAGGTTTGTGCTAAAATTCGTGGATTACGTAAGCCTGAACCATACAAAGGGAAGGGTGTTAAATTTAAAGGTGAAGTATTACGTAGAAAAGCTGGTAAGTCGGCTGGTAAATAAGCATCTTCTTCAAAGGTTATTTGAAGCGCTAATAGAAATTAACAAATTTAGTATTCCAACACCCACTGGTGATTGGGTCAAAAAATAAGAATATGAATAACAAATCAAGTGCAAGGCAAAAAATTAAATTCCGTATTCGCAAAAAGATTAACGGAGTTGCCGCTAAACCAAGGTTAAGCGTTTTCAGAAGCAATGCTGAAATCTATGCTCAATTGATCAATGATGACAATGGCCTTACCCTTGCATCAGTTTCTTCTAGGGATAAAGATATTCTTGCCCAAAAAGTAACCAAGACAGAAAAAAGCAAATTGGTTGGAAATGCAATTGCCAGAAAAGCATCTGAATTAGGTGTTACCACAGTTGTGTTTGACAGAGGTGGTTATATTTATCACGGTCGTGTGAAAGCAGTTGCCGAAGGTGCAAGAGAGGGTGGATTGCAATTTTAATTTTTAATTTTCTAATAAGAACTATACATGTTAAAAGCAAACGATAACAGAGTTAAAGCGGGAGATCTCGAGTTAAAAGAAAAAGTAGTATCTATTAACCGTGTTGTAAAAACAACCAAAGGTGGTCGTGCCTTTAGTTTTTCTGCACTAGTGGTGGTAGGTAATGGTGCAGGTATTGTTGGACAAGGTTTAGGTAAAGCTAAAGAAGTTCAAGAAGCCATCACTAAGGGTATTGAAGATGCAAAAAAGAATTTGATTAAAGTTCCGGTAATGCATGGCACGATACCTCATGATCAGTTAGCGAAAGAAGGTGCTGCAAAAGTTTTCATCAAGCCTGCCGCTCATGGAACGGGTGTTATTGCTGGAGGAAGTATGAGAGCAGTATTAGAAGCAGCTGGAATTACGGATGTATTGGCAAAGAGTCTTGGATCAGCCAATCCTCATAATGTGGTAAAAGCAACTGTAAAAGCGTTGGCTACCCTTCGTGAGCCAATTGTAGTAGCAAAAACTCGTCAGATTTCACTTAAGAAAGTATTCAACGGATAATTGTTAGATTATTCTGACATCTTCCAATAGGATCAATTTTCTCTAATTAATAATAAAATTCCCTTCGGGGGCAGTGGCATGAAAAAGATAAAAGTAACACAAGTTAAAAGTATAATCGACCGGCCTGAACGCCAGAAGAGAACTATGGTAGCTTTAGGTTTAAAAAAAATGAACGCTTCAGTTGAAGTAATGGGAACTCCCCAAATTTTAGGTATGGTTCGCAAGGTGAATCATCTTATTAAAGTGGAAGAGTTAGCTTAAATCAATTGATAAATGGTAATGGCTAAATGATAATACGCTAATTTTTGGGGTATCCTTTCATCCGCTCTTATCAGTTATCTCCTAAATAATTATCAATTAAATTGCGAGGGGTGATACCCCGTAAGTACAAAATCAAATAAACATGAAATTACATAATTTAAGACCAGCCAAAGGAGCTACACACAAAGCGAAACGTATTGGTCGTGGTGAAGCAAGTGGTAAAGGTGGAACATCTACCAAAGGTAACAAAGGTGGTCAAAGCCGTGCAGGTTATAAGAGTAAAATGGGTTTTGAAGGTGGTCAGATGCCTATTCAACGTCGTGTTCCAAAACGTGGTTTCAAAAACATCAATCGGGTTGAGTACAAAGTAATCAATTTGGGTCAGGTGGATCACTATGCTGAAAAGTACAGTATTTCAGAATTTACGCTTGAAAATTTGTATATCAATGGTTTAATTAACCAAAATGATAATGTTAAAATTTTAGGTGTAGGAGAATTAAAGGGCAAATTCAGCTTCAAAGTGAATGCTGTGAGTGCTACAGCTAAGGCAGCTATCGAAGCAGCCGGAGGTTCAGTTGAAATAGTTAAATAATTTCCCGATATTTACAGACGCGATCCTGCTTGCCATTTTTGGGCCGGTATGAAAAGCGTCTTTTTTAATTTAACGCAAACATTTAAATCTTTTCAAGTCTGTGAAGAAGTTCATTACAACACTAAAAAACATCTGGAGCATAGATGAGCTACGGAATAAAATATTATTCACTTTATTGTTGATTTTTATTTACCGTATTGGTTCGTACATTGTACTTCCGGGTATTGATCCTAATAAATTGGCTAATTTAACTGAAAGCACCAAGAGCGGTATGTTAGGCCTGTTAGATGCTTTTGTTGGTGGAGCTTTTTCCAAAGCTTCTATCTTTGCCTTGGGTATCATGCCCTATATTTCTGCTTCTATCTTCATGCAGTTGATGACGATTTTAGTTCCTCAAATGCAGAAAGTACAGAAGGAAGGTGAGAGTGGAAGAAAAAAAATCAATCAATGGACCCGTTACCTAACGGTGATCGTTACTGCTTTTCAGGCTGCTGCTTATATCGGCTACCTTAAAAGCCCAGGTAATGCAGAAGCTTTAATACCTTCATTTAGCGCCTATTTTGTAGTTTCAACAGTTGTTATTCTTACAGTGGGTACTTTATTTGTAATGTGGTTGGGAGAAAAAATTACCGACAAAGGATTGGGTAATGGTACTTCTATCATAATTATGATGGGTATTTTGGCCAGACTTCCTCAGTCATTTATTCAAGAATGGTCTTCACGTGCTACCCGCGGTGGAGGTGGTTTACTGATCTTTTTAATTGAAATCGCCTTTTTAATATCCATCATTATGGGTTTGGTGATGTTAATTCAAGGAACTAGAAGAGTACCTGTTAACTACGCTAAACAAATTGTTGGCAACAGGCAATTCGGAGGAGCTAGAAACTTCTTGCCTTTGAAAGTAAATGCTTCTGGTGTAATGCCGATCATTTTTGCTCAGGCAATTCTCTTTCTACCAACGATATTCTCAGGCTTCACTGGTGGCGGATGGGCTAAATATTTTACCGATCACACCAATGTAGTGTATATGATTGTTTATTCTGTATGTGTTATCGCCTTCACCTTTTTGTATACAGCACTGATCTTTAATCCAAAACAAATGGCAGAAGATTTGAAACGCAATAATGGTTTCATTCCAGGTGTTAAGCCGGGGCAACCTACTGCTGATTATATTGGAACCATTATGGACAGAATTACTTTACCGGGTGCTGTTTTACTAGCATTCGTTGGTATTTTACCGGGTATTTTTCAATTGGTTTTCAAAACCCAACAGGGATTTGCTAGTTTTTATGGGGGCACCTCTTTATTGATTATGGTAGGGGTTATTCTAGATACATTGCAACAAATTGAAACTCAATTATTAATGCGTCAGTATGACGGATTAATGAGTACAGGTAGGATACAGGGAAGACAAACTGCTACTTCAGGGATTTAATTTTCTCTTGTTTCAGTGATTGGTTATACCGTTATTTCTATTATTTTTTAGTATAAATATTTCAAAACCCCGACATTAAAAGTCGGGGTTTATTTTTAAATTTGTATTCGTTATGATACATTATAAGTCTAAGGAAGAGATTGAGTTAATGCGAGAAAGCAGTTTGCTGGTTAGTAAAACTTTGGCTGAAGTAGCCAAAATGATACGTCCAGGAATTTCTACTGCAGCATTGGATAAAATAGCAGAGCAGTTTATTCTCGATCATGGAGCAACACCTTCTTTTAAAGGCTACCAAGATTTTCCATTTGCATGTTGTATCTCAGTGAATGATGCTGTAGTGCATGGTTTTCCTACAAAGGATATTTTGAAGGAAGGAGATATTGTGTCGGTTGATGTGGGTGTTTTTAAAAACAATTTCCATGGCGATAGTGCATATACTTTTGCGTTGAATGATATATCATCCGAAGTAGTTGAGTTGCTCAGGGTTACTAAATCATCTCTTTTAAAAGGAATTGAAAAAGCTACCCATGGCAATAGGGTCGGTGACATTTCCTATGCTGTTCAATTTGCTACTGAAGCTGAGCATGGTTATGGTGTAGTGAGGGAATTGGTAGGCCATGGAATTGGAAGGCATTTACATGAAGACCCACAGGTGCCCAATTATGGCAAACGTGGTACGGGAGCAAAGTTAAAAGAAGGAATGGTGATTGCAATTGAACCTATGATTAACCTAGGCACCAAGAATATTTTTCATGATAAGGATGGTTGGACGATTAGAACCGAGGACGGTAAACCCTCCGCTCATTTCGAACATACGATTTGTATTCAGCGGGGCAAAGCAGATATCCTTTCATCTTTTATAGAGATTGAGTCAGCAGAAAAATCGAATACTCATTTATTCTCGGATTATTAATTTATCCTCCAACTTATGGGGAGAAGGATTTGGCATGTTGTAAATCCTTTTATTATAATTTATATTTTTCCGAATTCCTTGCTACAGTAACTCCCATAAAGTCAATAAGTTAATCATGAAAAAAAGTCGCTTAATTGTTGTGGGGGGTGGAGCGGCCGGATTTTTTTGTGCGATCAATGCTGCACGGATGTCGCCAACACTAGAAGTGGTGATAGTAGAAAAAACCAGCAAATTGTTAAGTAAGGTTCGTGTCAGTGGCGGTGGTCGTTGTAATGTTACCCATGCCTGTTTTAGTATTGCCGAGATGATTAAAAAATATCCTCGCGGAGCTAGTTTTTTAAAAAAAGCATTCCATCATTTTTTTACTACTGATACCATCAACTGGTTCAAGGATAGGGGAGTAGAGTTGAAAACAGAGTCTGATGGCAGAATGTTTCCTTCATCCAAT
>CANIMM010000184.1 GCA_947468255.1 Chitinophagaceae bacterium
TAATGAAAGATTTTAAAAAATATTACATTCTACCAGCGCCACCCGAAGAAGTATATTTGGCATTAACACTTCCGGCTACCATTCAATTGTGGACTGGAGAGGTTGCGGAGATGAGTACCGAGCCGGGAACGGAGTTCTCCTTGTGGGAGGGAAGTATTGTAGGAAAAAACCTTGAATTTGAACCAGGAAAAAAAATAGTGCAACAGTGGTATTTTGGCGACCAGGAAGCAGCATCCGTAGTAACCATCAAGTTGCATGATCACAAACAAGGCTGTTCTGCAGAGCTGAGTCATACCAATATTCCAGACGAGGCCTATGAAGAGATGGTAGAAGGGTGGAATGAAAATTACTTTGGAATGCTTAATCAGTTTTATATTTAAGCAATTTTATAATGCCCGGTGAGTCACCGGCGCCGGTGAGTCACCCCATCCGGTGACTCACCCCATCCGGTGACTCACCGGGAAGGACCAGGTGATTTTTGCCGAGTAAACTGTATTTTTGATTTCAATTAATATACTCAATGGCCTCATTCATTACTCGGAAAAGCTGCCCCTGTTGTGGCAGTGTTGATATTGTAAAAGCACTGGCATGTAAAGATTTCACAGTATCTAGTGAAATCTTTGATATTATGGAATGTGGAAACTGTATGCTTCGTTTTACTCAATCTGTTCCCGACCAAGATTCTATCGGTGCGTACTACCAATCGGATACTTATATTTCACATACCGATACCGAAAATGGCTTGGTTAATAAGCTGTATCTAAAAGCGCGGAATTATACGCTAGCGTGGAAAATTAAGTTGCTTGATAAAAGTGCTGGAAACCAAGAACATAAAAGAGAATTACTCGATATAGGCGCAGGAACCGGGGCCTTTCTTGATAAAGCACATCATTCAGGCTGGGTGGTGACCGGCTTGGAGCCCGATCAAGGCGCAAGGAAGATTTGTTTGGATAAATATGGCATTCAGTCGGAAATGCCCGAAAAACTCTTCGAGCTTCCCGCTCAAAAATTTGATGCGGTAACCATGTGGCACGTGCTGGAACACGTACACCAGCTACATGAATATTTGGAACAAATAAAGCGGGTGTTGAAGCCGGGTGGAGTGGCATTAATTGCACTTCCCAATTATACTTCAAAAGATGCAGCGGAATATAAATCCTTCTGGGCTGCCTATGACGTTCCACGCCATTTATATCATTTTTCTCCGCCATCAATGGATTTCTTAGCTAAAAAACATGGAATGAAGCTAGAGTCAATGCGGCCAATGTGGTTGGATGCTTTTTATATAGCCATGCTTAGCGAACAGTATAAAAATGGAAAAAGTAATTTGCTGGCGGCTTTTTGGAATGGGTTGAACTCAAATATGGTTGCTTTGAGGGATAAGAAAGCCTGCAGTTCGCTGGTTTATTTGCTTCGAAAAGATGAGCAGTAAGCCCTAAAATTTAATATTCAATAATAAGAAATTTGGACTTTATTTTGAAAAATGAGTGGTTAGTTTCATAATGGCGAGAAGAAAAATAAACGCCACCGTCAAATTATTAGAATTATAAAGTATTTTGCATTGTAAAATAAAAAATCAACCATGGTATCTTTTAAAAAAATGTCCTTTTTAGCTATTTCTGCTATTTTAATAATTTCGTTGGCATCTTTTAGTGCAGAAAAGTATTTTACCCTAAGGTTTTCCGAAGAAGCGCTCAATAAGCATTTTCAAAACTTGAGTGTAATTAAGCAAATTGCCGAAAAAAGCAATATGGCTCATCAGGAAGTAGTGTTTATAACATCAAGTGTAGACAGTCTTCAAAAAGAGATTATCGCCCAGGTTAAAACACAACAGGAGCCAGCTCCTAAAAAGTAGGAAAATGTTGGATTCTTACTACTATCAAAATGAATGAATGGACGAAGCGGATCTGGTTTTGATCGTTTCATCTTTCTCTTTTAGCTCATCTGGTTTAGGAAAATCTACTGCCTGCATCTCAATTCTTTTGGTAATATCACTTAAAGAAGTAAGGCGTTGAACAGTGTAAGGAATGGTGTCTAATCCTGAAACAAACTTCAGAATATAATTATAAATACCTACCAAATTACCTGCTAAAATAGTAGTACCCATAGCTTGGTGGGTTATAATCAAGGAGGCAGCGATTACCACCAATACCAGTATTTCCATTATTCCAAAACTCCACGCTTCCTGATCGGAAATTCTTATCTGCCAACTGCGTAAGTTGTCGTAGTGGCGAAACATGGCAGGTTTATTTGCGGCACCAATAATATCCACCTGTTTCTCTAGCTCGTCATTTTTTAGCCTATTGAGCCGCTTCATTTTTTTACCATAAAAATAACTGATCGCTGCTACAGGTAGTAAAATTGAAAAACAAAGTAACACTACTGCAGGGTCATAAAAGAAAAGCAATAACAATGAGCCAAAAATATTGAAGGCCGCTTCGAAAACATATACTAGGTCAAATTCTAAAAAGTCAACAAATTCTTTTGCTAAAATGGAGTGGGCGCTTAATTTAGAAACTTCAGAAGCATGAATTCTGCGAGAGAGAAAGCGGGTTACCAGCGATGTGTAAATACCAGAATAAGTTCTGGTATCCAGCATGTGTCGAATCGTGCCCGCAATCAGGTACACCAAGTGCACACCAGATAATAAGATTAGCCCTTCGTAACTTCCTTTCATTAAATCATTGATAGCCATCCCTAAAAAGAAAGGGCGCAGCAAAGAACCGGTCATCTCTAGTCCCAATAATAAATAGGTAAGCAACAGTTGGTACCTATGCTTGAGCATTAATTTTTTTAAAATTTCAAAACGCAACATAATCTTTTGGTTGGTGTTGGACAGGCGACCTGAGGTAAAGCAATGATTTACTTAGAAATTTAATCAGCTAAGAGAATGGGTTATATTGGCATTATTTGTAAAAACAACATACAAACAACGCTAAAATCATACCAAGCTTTTACCACAACTGTCTATTTGACTGAAATTTGGGGAAGAAGTTTAAGCGTTGTCCTGTTTTTCTCTTTCAGTGATGGAATTATTATTGCTACCCGAAATTAGTCCCCTGCAATTAGCCGCACCACATTGGCAGTCAAAGGGTTCCATGTTTTCATCCAGAAAACTAGCATAATCAAGCGTGAGCTCTTCGCCCTTACAAATGTTTTTTGTAGCAATCACATTTAATCCTTGATAACCCGTGTTGGAATTACAACTGTGATTTTGTGGTGCCCAAGCTGTTGGGTCATGGTCCCAAAGCAAAAAGACTTCTTTACTGATGGGATAAGCATAGCGTCTAAAGTTTTCTTTTTCTTTTTCATTCCAGTTTTGGAAAACATAATTTCTGGTCACTATTCTTTGGGGCAATTCTTCCCCCTTAAAAATCAGCTCATTCATTTTAATGTCTTCTATTGCATAAATTCCATATCCCGCTATCGCATTTCCCTTCATGCGATATTTTTTTTGCTGAACTTGGTGTCTCGCTATTCCTTCTGCAATAATATGACGAAGGAAATTGGCTTGGCCAAAACCATCGTGTTTCAGAATATAGTCCGCACTTCCCTCGTATCCGTCTTTGTAAAAAACAGAGCAGGTAAAATTTATTTCAAGGAAAAATAAAACTCCTGCAGCATTCATTCTAAAGTCGAGCCTTGCATAGCCTACGCCATTAAAACTTTTGAAAATTTGTTCTGCCGCCATTCTCAATTGTTTTTCAATTGCTTCTTCTTCAACAGGAATATTAGCATTGGGGTGCAAGGCTGATGTTTTTAATGCATAGGTTTTAAATGGAGTGGTAGCAGGGAAAATATACTCTACTGGTTTAAAACTGGTTACTCCTTTTTCACCAACCGCATTAGCCGCTACCATCACCGTAAACTCTCGTCCTTGGATATATTCTTCAACCAGCAGTGGACCATATTCTTCTATGATAGCATGTGTTTTTTCTTTCAGCTCAACGAGATTGTTTACCAAACTTTTTTCATCAATCCCTAAGCTATCTCCGGCTTTTGCCGGCTTTACAAATAATGGAAAACAAAGTGGTTCAACCTGTTTCTCTATATTTTCTTCTTCTTCAATTAGTGCATAAGCGGGTGTATGGATTCCTTCGGTATAGGCCACATATTTCATCAATTCTTTTGGGGGGTCATATAGTAAAGTAGTAGGACCAGTAAAGGGAAGATTCAGCAATTCAAGGGTATTGATAACATCGATTGATGGAACTTCCCATTCAAGATAACCTTCACATAAATTCACAAACACATCATAATTTTTCTTCTTCAATTCCTTCAGCTGTTTGTAAGTAGTCAGTTTATTAAGACTTACATGGTCCATGATTGCTTCAGTCATCAGGTGCGCTAAATCTCTTGGAGGATCGTATAGTTGATAATCTACACCAGAGGTAGAATAGTCGGGTTGTAGGACACAGACTTTTAGCAGACGGGTATTCTTTTCCGTTATTGCTTCAAGTAGGGTGGAGGTAACGGATGCAACCAAATTATTTTTCTGTTCGTTCATTGAAGCGATTTGATGAATGATGGCTACTGCCATTTTTAAAAATTAGCTGATTGGTTGAATTATTTTATTTTGCCGCTTCACGCTGGCGGATAAGTCATCTCCATTCATTGCATCTGAAGTGGCAGTTAATAAGGCAGCATGGATGATTTTTTTCACCAAATCTGAAAAAGTTTTGTTGCTCAACCGTAAAATTGCGCCAATAGAGGTATAATCTTCATCTTCACTCAATCCGCATTGTGCATTTACTTCCAGCACGTATAATTTGCCAGTTATTGAATCTTGTCGGATATCCACCCTCGTATATCCTTTACCCTGAGTAGCGACAAAGGCATCCCAACTTATTTTTTTTAATTCATCCAGTATGCTAGGATCCGGGGCCTCGTATTCATAAAAATTGCCGTCATTGGGCATGGGCTCCTCTTCTTCATACACTTCCCATAGCCGGTCGAAACTTAATATCCGCTCTTCCTCCGGTAGCGAAGGATGAAAAACCCGTTGTACTGGATTATAGATGGTGGCAAGTGCAGGTTGATCATATGAGCCAACGATAAGGGTCGTGTATTCGTTACCGTTAATAAATGACTCTACAACAATTCCATCGGTAGTAAGATCCCATCCGCGGTATCCGGCAAACATGAGATCAATTTGGTTTTGTAAATCGGCGAGGTTCTTCACCACATTTTTAATGCCCAATCCCATACTGCCACCAGAAACAGCCGGTTTAACAATTAATGGGGTTCCCAGTCTTTCAAAAATGCCGGCTATTTGCTGGCCAGGGCTATGGATGGCCTCCCAGCGGGCCGTGGGTATAGCGGCCTGGTCAAATGCAAGTTTCATGGGTATTTTGGACGTGGTAATCTCATAAAAATATTCATCTGCTCCAGTATATACCAGCCCTTTTTGCTGTAATAATTTTACAACAGAAATACCTGGACTGCCGTTTATTTCATCCCCGTCACAAATATTGAACACGACTGGAAATACAATTCCGGTTTCTTTTTCTGCAACGATATTATCAATGATTTGTGCGTAATCAGTAATGGTGATAGGCTGCCAAACCCACTCCATATCTAGTTCTTCAAAGGCGCTTGTATACTCAGCAATGCTCTGGCTAAAATCGTAATAGTAGTCAATGTTATCGTCGCCTTTTTGAAGATAGGGAGCCAATACCCAAATCTTCATTTTTTTGGAGGAAATGTGAGAACTATTTGGAAATGATTTTTGCATAGCAGAAGGGATAAAATAAGTTGCAATTATGATATTGGAATTGTCATTTTTTAAAAAGTAATTTTAATAGTTTGAGTGTTATTGGTGAATTGAAATAATAGAAGCAACATACCAGAATAATCATTGCAAATGGTCGTATCGAAAGAAAATTAAAAAGCAAACGAATTTATTTATAGTAAATGTATTAAAGCAGCGAGTAATAAAAAAGTTATTAAGGCTATATTATTTAGTATTTGCTTTTAATTAGCTTTAGCGAGGATTGTTTTTTAAATTGCCAGCTGAATACAATATTTACTCAAGGGGTGTTAATTTAGCCAATCAAAAATAAAACAATGTACGAGGTCCCCGAAAAGCCAGATGGCAATATATTATTACAGTTGGTGAGCATGCAAATGCCCTTTGGAAGATACAAGGGTATTTTACTTTGCAACCTGCCAGTTTCTTATCTGGAATGGTTCCAACGCAAGGGTTTTCCTGCAGGTAAGTTAGGCATATTGTTATCCACTATTTATGAAATTAAGATGAATGGACTGGAAGAATTATTAAAGCCCCTAAAATCACTTACCCCCAAAAATAGGTAACTGTATTTTGTTTAAAATGAATTTTCTTCTTATAAAAAATAATTGGACTAACTTTATAAGGGGCCGTTTCCGGGGCAACTACCGGCTCGGGCACCCCGATCATGCAATCAATTTAGCCAATGAACACTGGTCTCATCCTTACGGTTACCCTAAA